>JAIOHN010000402.1 GCA_019912985.1 Anaerolineae bacterium
GGTAGGGAGCAGCCCGCGAATCATCTCGCCATCTGCCAGCACCCAATTTTCGCGTTTTAACTCAGGCAAATCCTCTGGCACGCCGATGGTCGATACAAAAAGCCTACCGACGGCCTCAGCGCCCGGAAATGTCAGCAGGCCGGGTTTGGCAGCGATGAAGGTAACGGTCTCATCTGCGTAGAGCGCGTGATCATCGAGTTCGCCAGTGTCGGTTTGGAGACCACTTGGACAATCGATCGCAACGACGTAGGGGCGACTACGAGGGGGAACGGGTTCTGGTGATGCTGGTTCGATCAAAGGCGCAGCTTCAGGTTCTGGATCACCTTCGGTCATGGCCGCATGGACCTGCCGGAGCAGTTTGACTACATTGTCACGCAGGGGGAGGCTGAGGCCAATCCCGAAAAGTCCATCCACGATGACATGCGAACTGGCGATCATGTGGTGCAGCACCCGGTAACGCTGATCGTCCTCCGCATCTGCCACCAGCAGCCCTGCATCGCGCACGGCCTTGAGATTAGGGTCTTCAGGATCACGCCTGCGCAGTAAGTAAAAGCGTACCAGCGCATCGCTCTCTTCTGCGATGACACGTCCCGCGACCAGACCATCGCCGCCGTTGTTGCCAGGGCCGACCAGAACCGTCACCTGCGCGCCAGTATGCCCTTGAATATAGTGGAGGACACGAAGTGCCGTCGCGCGCCCGGCATTTTGCATCATCCTGTCGTAAGTCATGCCTGCGGCGTCGGCGGCTTTTTCGATCTCGCGCATGTTCTCGACAGAAACAATTTTGATCATCTGTGGCCTCCTTTTGTGATTATGGTAGCGTTTAGAGAAGCAAAAATCCAGCAGGTGGCTGCTGGATTGAGTAGGCTGGATAGTCGTGCGAGTGTTTAGTATTCGCGTTCGATTACCTGATTCGCCAGATCGATCAATTGATCTTTGGCATTGGAAGGCGGTAACGTATCAATATACTCCACTGCCTGCTGTGCCAGCATACGGGCCTGTGCCTGTGCTTTGGTGATGGTATCACCCTGAAGGACTTTGCGCTTGATGCTGGTCATCAGGTCTTCTTCGTCTTCCGCTACAGCGACCGCGCTGTGGGAAGTGCCATTGGCTGCGCTATAGGCGGTGGCAACACCCTTGCCTTGTGCGACATCGAGACCGGCGGTTTTACCAAGTTGTTCGGTATCACCGATCAAGTCAAGGATGTCATCGACAATCTGGAAGGCCAGGCCGATGTTGTAGCCATAATTTGCCAGCGCTTCGAGATGTTCTGCTTGGCCCTCTGCCAGCTCGCCACCCAGACGCGCTGCAGCCTTAAACAGGGCCGCGGTCTTAAGTGCAATGATTTCGAGATAGATCTCACGTGAGAGATTGCCTTCTTTTGCGGCACTGGCCTGAAGTGTTTCACCCTCTACCAGCGCAACGGTGGCCTCAGCCAGGGTCGCGTTGCGGTCTTGATAGGGCGCCATCAGCTCATAGACTTTAGTGAAAAGATAGTCCCCTGTCAGCAATGCAAATGTTCGCCCCCAGATGGCATTTACCGAAGGACGACCACGTCTTACCACTCCATGATCGTTGATGTCGTCATGGACAACGCTGGCCGTATGCACCAGTTCAATTGCTGCCGCCACTGGCGCGACGTAATCGACATCCTGTCCGCCAAGCGCAGCGTAACTGAGGAGGACGATGCGGGGTCGGAAACGTTTTCCACCAGCTTCGAGAATGTGATGGCTGGCGTCACGCAGGGTCGTCACACGGCTGTTAACGGCTTCAGACATGAGTTGCTCAACGGCCTGCATTGCCTGATTAATATCCATCGAGTGTTTGCCTTATTAAGCGCATGGTTACGAGTATTTGTTACTTTCAGAACTAACTAAATTTATTTTACACTATGCAAAAGGGCATGTCAATCAAGCCCAATCTGCCTTTAATAATCAAACACTAAATCGCTTCTATCGGCACGATTGGCAGCGAAAACATAAACGTGCTGCCCTTGCCTGGCTCGCTGGCGAGATTGATCACTTCATCGTGTCGCTCAAGAATCAATTGAACGATAGCTAGCCCTACACCCATGCCGTTGTAATGCCGTGTCGACGAATTGTCAACCTGATAAAAGGCCTGAAAAATCGCCTGCCGCCGATCTTCCGAGATGCCAATACCGTAATCTTTCACCATCACATGCACGCGCTCACCCTGCCGACGCACCAGGATGTCCACATCTTTTTCGCTGAATTTGAGGGCGTTATCGATTAGCTGCTGGATCACTGTGCTGATGCATAGACGGTCGCCCCATACCGGAGGCAGATTTTTATCAACACGCAGCCTCACCCGGCCAATGTTTCCCTTTCGCTCCCAGGAACGGCCCAGGCTGCGCAAGGCATGCTCGACGCACTCGCGCAGCAGCACAGGGGAGGGGTTGATTTCGTCCAGGCTGGTAATGAGCTGTGTGACATTGGTGACAACTGCTTCCAGCTTGGCAGTGGCATCCGTCGCATACTCGATTAATTTGGCGTTCTCG
>JAIOHN010000403.1 GCA_019912985.1 Anaerolineae bacterium
TTGCTGGCCTTGATTATGAATCAGCGGTCGTGGAGTTTAACGTTCGCCCGGAACCGGGCACTGTCTCCTCTGTGGTGCTGTTTAAATGCCGAAAAGGGCAAGAAAATCTCCTCATTCTGGATGTTCAACCCGATAATCAGGGTACAAAGGCCCCCAACGGCCAGGTTTATCAGTGGTTTAAGCTGCGCTTTGCCGATGGTCAGGAAGGCTGGCTGCGTTCTCATGTCCTGACGATTCAGGGCGACCTCACCCGTTTTGGTTATGGAGTCATCGGGACAGCGACCTATGCCTATATCCTGACGCGGGTGATCTCGATGGCGGCGGCCCCGGCTCCTTCAACGCCGCCTGCACCGGAACCCACTCCGCAGACCACCCCTGCGCCTGCACCAGCCCCCGCACCCACCGCGCCGGTCCCGCCTGCTCCCGACCCGGATGTGTCCGAATCCACCGGGATTATCAGCGCACCTTTTGGCGCGCGCCTTCGTGATGCGCCGGTCACTGGCGGCCAGCTCACGATTATCGCGGCAGGCACCCGTGTCAAGATTATTGAAATTCAATCCGTGTTTGGTGAAATGCGCCGCTGGGTCTATCTGGAATTTCAGGGCCAGCGCGGATGGATGCGCGAAGATTTGATTCGTATCCTTGCGGAAACGCCCGAAGCTGATCTGGAATCTTACACCAGCAGCGAATTCTATCCGGTGCCGATGAAGCGCTTTCGCTTTGTACGTGGTTTTCAAGGGCCGCTGCCGCTGCACAACGGCGTCGATTATGGTGGGGACACAGGCGAACCGATGCTGGATGGGCCAGTCGGTGGGGTGTGTGTCGCCTCAGAGGAATGCACTAAATGCAATGTGCCGGGCAAACCGAGTACGCGGCTCCAGGGCCTGGGATTGGCTAATCCGGCGGTGTTTGGCGATAAAGCCTGGAACTTCGGCTACGGACATTATGTGATTATCCGCTACCTCAATCACCAGCTTCCGTTACCAACACGGCAAACCCTGGCCGACATGGGCCTGGGCGGGGGGCATATTTATGCCATGTACGCTCATCTCAGCCGCCGTGATGTGCAGGCTGGGGATGTCGTCGGCCCCAACCAGATCATTGGTGCCTGTGGTGACACGGGCAATTCGCACGGCTCTCATGTGCATCTGGAACTGCGGGCCTCTACCAGCTTCGACTTTCCCGGTTGGGCGAGAATCGGCAGCGGCCTGCTCGACCCACTGCTGATGTTCAAGCGCTAGTTGTCACTGCTCGAACAGGCGCTGAGTTCAGACAGCGCCTGTTCGTTTTCTCACGCGCTCTTAATTCCACTGGTTTACGATTAACCCACCCTATAATTGCTTATTGGAGAAAAACACATGCTGCGAATAGTGATGCTGCTGTTGTTCCTGTTGAGTGTGCCGGTGGTCACTGCCCAGGAGGCCGACACACCTTTGGATTACGTTCAATATAAGCTGGAAAACGGCCTGGATGTCATCCTGGTGGAAGATCACACCGCACCGACTGTGGCGGTCAACATCTGGTACGATGTCGGCGGGGCGGATGATCAGGCGGGGTTAACCGGCTTTGCCCATCTTTTTGAGCACATGATGTTTCAGGGATCGGCGCACATCGCCAAAGGCGAGTATTTTGAGCGTGTTTCGGAGGTGGGCGGCTCGGCCAATGCCTATACCTCGCGCGAGAACACCTCTTACTATTCCAGCCTGCCCGCCCATTATCTGCCGCTGGCGCTGTGGATGGAAGCGGACCGTATGGCGTCGCTCGATGTGAATGCCGAAAATCTCGAAAATCAGCGGTCGGTGGTGTTGGAAGAATACCAGCAGAATTACAGCAATCAACCGTATACCGAGGTGGTGGAAGCGCTGCGGACGGAAACCTTTGATTACGAGCCGTATCGCAATCTGGTGATTGGCGAACCGGAGGATGTGCTCTCGGCGTCGCTGGAAAATGTGGTCGCGTTTCACGAGCTGTACTATGTACCCAACAATGCGACGCTGGTCGTGGCGGGTGATATTGATGTTGATACGACTCGCCAGTTGATTGACGATTACTTCAGCCAGATTCCCGCCAGTGAGCCGCCGCCACAACTCCCGGCTTACACGCCTGAGGAATCAGATGGCGAGGTGCGCGAAGCATTCCAGGACCCCTTTGCCAGTGTGCCGGGGGTGTTCATCGCCTGGAGTGTGCCGCCGCGCAGCGATGATGATTATGTCGCGCTCGAAGTGCTGGCGCGTGTCTTGAGTTATGGCAATTCCAGCCGTCTGGTGCAGAACTTGCAGGATACCGGGCAGGCATTGGCCGCCAGCACGCTGCTGGAAGGCAATGTAGGTCCCAGCCTGTTTGGGCTTTATGCGCTGCCGAACTTCAACGTGTCGGTTGAGGACATCGAGCAGGCGCTGTATGACGAGCTGGATAAGATCGCTGCTGAAGGGGTCCCGCCGGAAGAACTGGAAAAAGTGATCAATCTCACGCTTAGCAGCCGGATTATTCAGTTGGAGACAGCGGCAGGGCTGGCCGAGAGTGTGCAGGATGCGTATTTCTACTTTGACGATCCCGACGCGGTATATACCGAGATCGACCGGCTGAGCGATGTGACCTCAGAGGATATTCAGCGTGTGATTGAGGAATATCTCTCGGAAGATGGTCGCCACGTTTATACGGTCGAACCGGGTGGCGAACCACCGGTTGCGCTGGAAGATATTGAGCCAGTGG
>JAIOHN010000404.1 GCA_019912985.1 Anaerolineae bacterium
ATCCTGACGGTTGATCCGACAATTCGCTTCTATCAGGCCTCCAGCAGCGAGATGTTCGGCAAGGTCCGCGAAGTCCCCCAGAAAGAGACCACACCGTTTTATCCTCGCAGCCCTTATGGTGTCGCCAAAGTTTACGGCCACTGGATCACGATCAACTACCGCGAAAGCTACAATCTCCACGCCACCAGCGGCATCCTCTTCAATCACGAATCGCCGCGCCGTGGGTTGGAGTTTGTCACGCGCAAAGTCACAAATCACGTCGCCCGCATCAAATTGGGTCTGACCAATGAATTACGTATGGGGAATTACGAAGCGCGCCGTGACTGGGGCTTTGCTGGCGATTACGTCCAGGCGATGTGGCTCATGCTCCAGCAGGATACGCCGGATGATTATGTCGTGGCTACGGGCATGACTCACTCGGTCAGCCGACTATTGGAAGTCGCTTTCAGCTGCATGGACATGGATTGGCAAAATTACACGGTACAGGCTGAAGAATTCATGCGCCCGGCAGAGGTTGACCTGCTGGTCGGCGATGCCTCCAAAGCTGGCAGGGTACTGGGTTGGGAGCCGCAGGTGTCCTTCGAGGAATTAGTACAGATGATGGTCGAAGCGGATTACCAGAATCTGAAAGAGACACTTGAAAAGTGACGCTGGTTGATACGCACTGCCATCTGAATTTCAACAGCTATGACGATGACCGGCAGGCCGTGATCGACCGTGCGGCGCAGGCAGGTGTCACGCGTATCATCAATCCGGGCATTGACCTGGAAAGCAGCCAGCAGGCAGTTGATCTGGCTGCGACCCACGAAGGCATCTACGCGGCGGTGGGCATCCATCCAAACAGCAGTGCGGACTTTACCCCATCTATGCTCGATGAAATCCGGGCGATGGCTGCCACGCCCGGTGTAGTCGCTATCGGTGAAATTGGCCTCGATTATCACTGGGACAAGAGTCCAAAATCGCAGCAGTTCGCCGCGTTTGAGGCGCAGCTGGCGCTGGCAAGTGAACTGGCGCTGCCAGTCATCATCCACAACCGCGAGGCGAGCGAGGATTTGATTACCATCCTTGAAGAGTGGGCGGCGGATCTGCCCGATTCGATGAACCCTCGCCCCGGTGTGCTGCACTCCTTCTCTGCCCCGCCAGAAATCGCGGAGCGTGCGCTGGCAGCAGGTTTTTACCTGGGTTTCACCGGGCCAATCACCTTTAAAAACGCGGACGAGCTGCGAAGCATCGCCCATGATGTTCCGCTTGACCGCCTGCTGGTGGAAACAGATGGGCCTTTTTTGACACCCATGCCCTACCGGGGCAAACGCAATGAACCCGCCTACATCCCCTTTATGGTGGAGCGTCTGGCGGGCTTAAAGCAGATGACGGATGATGCGATGGGTGCAGCGACCACCGAGAATGCGGTCAGGCTCTTCCAGTTTGATTCAAAAACGGGGTGAGCGATCCCACCCCGTTTGTCTAACCTACTCAGCCATCGCGTCGGCTGCGGTCGTGCCATTCAAGCGCTCGGTCAAATGTTCGCGCAGAATATCCATCCGGCCTTGAAACCGGGTTTCCGCCTCACCAACCACGCTATCGACAAAGGCATCAACCTCAATCCCGTTTTCAGCCAGAATATCGGCCAGTGTCGCGCCATCCTGAATTTGCGCTACAATTTCGGCAGTGGTCAGTCCGGTTTGATCCGCAGCGGCCTGGATCACGCCACGCTCAGCCAGGCGAATGCCTAGCGGTTGCGCTGCAAATCCACCGCGCCCCATACCCAGCCCCAATCCGGCATTCAGCGGGAGGCCGCCATCATTGTTGATGACTTCGTTAATGCTGTCCTCGAGATTCGCCAGCATTTCATCTGCGCGTTCCTGAGTCAAATTGCCGTTTTCCACAGCGGTGTTGATTCGCTCGGTTGCCGCGTCAAGAACGGTGCTGACGATGACATCCATATCGCCGCCATTGGCTTCAACAAGCTCGGTCAATGTGCTGCCATTCATCAATTCAGTGCGCAGCTCCAGCATGGTAAGCCCGGTTTGATCGAGCACCAGTTGGATAATTTCCTGCCCATTACCCTGGGGGGTGAATGGCCCACCACGGCCCATGCGTCCAGGCTGTGCGCTGGCTGCGCCTACACCAATCGCCAGTATACTCACGAGGGATAAGCCGACAATCGCTTTCTTGATATTCACGAGATTTTCTCCTGTAATGACTTGGTTTACTGTCCTTATCTTGCAGTGAAATTGTTATCAAAGTGTGATCTATCTGGTGAAAATCTGTAAATTTTTCTGCTATACTTGCCGCGTTTGGATCGTGGAGGGAGTAATGCCCGATCTTTCGATCATTATTGTCAGCTGGAATGTGGCCGATTTACTTGCGGTCTGTCTGGATACCATTTTCGCCCGATCGTCACCCGATCTTGAAGTGATCGTGGTCGATTCCGCCAGCAGCGATCACACCGTCACCATGCTGCAGGAACGCTATCCGCAGGTCAGGCTGCTGCCACAGACGGAAAATCTTGGATTCAGCCGATGCAACAACATTGGATTGGCCGCTGCTCAAGGTCGGCATGTGCTGCTGCTCAACCCAGATACAGAAATACGCAGTGATGCCCTGGCACAGATGGTGGCTTATCTGGATGCCCATCAGGATGTGGGGATTGTTGGCCCACGCACGCTGAACACCGATGGCACCACACAGTCTACCCGCCGCAGTTTCCCCACAGTTCCGCTGGCCTTCTTCGAAAGCACCTGGCTGCAACCACTCACACCCAAATCCATGCTGACATGCTATTATCGCAGCGACCAACCCGATGATGGCGTGTTCGATGTGGATTGGGTGCAGGGATCAGCACTGATGGCGCGCCGCGAGGTCTATCAACAAATCGGCGGGATGGATGAAGGCTATGTCATGTTTTCGGAGGAACTGGACTGGTGCAAGCGCGCCCGCGATGCAGGCTGGCGTGTGGTCTACCTCGGCACCGCGACGATTATCCATCATGGCGGCAAAAGCACCGATCAGGTGGTCGCGCGGCGTCACATCCACTTTCAGGAGAGTAAACTGCGTTATTTCCGAAAGTATCATGGTCGGTGGGTCGCCGCCGTTCTGCGCATCTATCTACTGCTCTCTTACCTCTGGCAGATTGGCCTTGAAGGGTTGAAAACACTGCTCGGCCACAAAGCCGCCATGCGCCGTGAACGCATTCGTGCCTACTGGCAGGTGCTGCGCTCTGGCTTGAAGGTCACCTGATGCGTATCGGCATCATCACCGGTGAGTACCCACCGATGCAGGGCGGTGTGGGTGCGTATACATACATCCTGGCAAACGAGCTGGCCCAACAGGGCCATGACGTGCACTTGTTCAGCACACGTGAAGCCCGGAGCGACGATCTGCCGCTCGAAAACACGATCATGCGCTGGAACAGAAGCAGCCTGAGCGCGATTAAGCACTGGGCGAAAGCCAATAAACTGGACATCACCAACCTGCAATTTCAGACGGCGGCCTATCAGATGTCCCCTTGGGTCCACTTCCTGCCGGACTATCTGCGCGATGTACCGTTCGTCACCACCTTTCACGATCTACGTTTCCCCTATTTGTTTCCAAAAGCCGGACCATTGCGGCACTGGATTGTTATGCATCTCGCCAGCGCATCAACCGGGGCAATTGTCACCAATCACGAGGACGCCGCTACATTAAGCCACTTGCCCCACACCTGCCTGATTCCCATCGGCAGCAACATCAACGCCAGCCTATCTGATGACTACAACCGGGATCACTGGCGGCAGCGTATCGGCGCTAAGTCAGACGATTTTGTGCTGGCCTTTTTTGGGATGCTGAACCGCAGCAAAGGTGTGGATACCTTGCTGAAAAGTGTTGCTCGCCTACGCGATGAAGGCCTACCGGTTCGCCTGTTGATGATCGGCGCGCGTATGGGCAGCAGTGATCCCACCAACCAGGCCTATGCGGCTGAAATGGACCATTTGATCGCCCAAAGCAATCTCTCGGATCATCTTCACTGGACAGGCTTTGTCGAGGAAACCGATGTCACGGCCTATCTTAAATGCGCGGATGTGGTCGTGCTGCCGTTTGTAGATGGCGCATCTTTCCGGCGCGGGAGCCTGATGGCCGCTATACAGGCTGGTTGTCCGATCGTCACGACGATCCCCCGTGTCCATGTGAAAGAATTTGTACACGGAGAAAATATGCTGCTGGTTCCGCCAAGCAACAGTCAGGCATTAGCGGCAATGCTGAGACAGTTCTATGAAGATTCATCCGGACTTGACCAAAAGTTGATGCACGGCGCACGCGAATTATCCCGGCACTTTGACTGGCACCAGATTGCTACTGACTATACGAATTTCTTCCAGACACTTCTATGAAATCTGACCGTATTTTATGGCTTATCGCTGCCGCATACGTCGTGCTGGCATCTATCTACAGCGTCATCACGCCCATCTTTGAGGCATCCGACGAGTTGTGGCATTATCCAATGGTCAAGTATCTGGCAGATAATGGCCTGCAACTGCCACCACAGGACCCGGCGAATCCTGGCCCCTGGCGGCAGGAAGGCAGCCAACCCCCGCTTTATTACATGATCGCCGCTGTCCTCACCAGTGGAATCGATACCAGCGATATGGGCATCGTCCGCCGCGTCAATCCTCATGCGGACATCGGCATTGTCCGGCCTGATGGCAACCTGAACATGATCGTGCATCATGCCGACGAGGCATTCCCCTGGCACGGCACAGCGCTGGCGGTGCATATCGCACGGTTTTTCTCGGTGGCGCTTGGCCTTGGCACAGTGCTGGTAACCTATCAGCTTGCGCGTGAGCTGTTCCCCGACCAAACCACGATCCAGCTTGGCGCAACGGCATTGGTGGCCTTTCTGCCGATGTTCCTGTTTATCAGCGGCTCGGTCAACAACGATAATCTCTCGAATCTGCTGGGCAATCTGCTCATTTTGCTGATCGTGCGCCTGCTCAAATCCACGAAGGCACCGGGCTGGCAAGCCTACGTCTGGATCGGTATCGTGACCGGAGCGGGGCTGCTGGCAAAATTCAATATCGGCTTCCTGATTCCGATTGTCGCGCTGGCCCTGCTCATTCTCAGCCTGCGCCTGCGTGACTGGCGACCGTTTGTTATTGGCGGGTTCATCGCCGGGGCATTAACCATCGCCATTGCGGGCTGGTGGTACTGGCGCAATTTCCAACTTTACGGCGATCCTACTGGCTTGAATCGCTTCCTGGAGATCGTGGGCCGGCGTGCAGTCCCGGCCAACGCCGCCCAGCTTTGGAGTGAGCGCGAGAGCTTCACCCGTGCCTTCTGGGGGTTCTTCGGCGGCGTCAATCTTCCGTTACCGGATGCAGTCTATCTCATCTTCAACCTGATCGGCGGTATCGGGCTGATGGGCGCGCTTGTCTGGGTGATTGTCAGCGTCTTCCGCCGGGCGATTACCCTGCCAATCCTGGTGACACTGCTGTGGCCGCTGGTGACATTTATCTCTTACCTGCGCTGGACTGCTGAAACACCCGCCTCGCAGGGACGGCTGATGTTCGCGGCATTGTCATGCATCATGGTGTGGCTGGCGGTCGGGCTGCTGTGGTGGCTGCCGAAGCGCCTGCGCCCGATCATCATGAGTGGAACAGCGGGATACTTCGCGCTGATCGCAATCCTGACACCCTTCATGGTGATTGCACCAGCCTATGCGCTGCCGCCCCAGATTACTCCGGCAAATCCTATTGCCATCTTTCAGGACAGCGAAAACGACCTCCTGGAACTTTATAGGGCCGATATTCTGACAAACAGCGTTCAGCCAGAAGATTATGTCGAGATCGAAACGGGCTGGAATATCGTCCAGCCAACCGCCAGCGACTGGAGCCTGTTCGTGCATCTGGTCACGCCCGATGGGGTCATCATCAGCCAGCGCGATGTCTATCCCGGACAGGGCAAACTGGCGACATCCGACCTCGCAGCAGGCCGCGCCTGGAATAATCCTGTCGCCATCTGGGTGCCTGCGACCGCTTATGCGCCGATAACACTTGATGTGCAGCTCGGTTGGTACAGCCACGCTACAGGGGAACGTTTATTAACCCCAGACGGTGAAGAAACCATCACCATCGGTCAAGTGGCGCTGCAACCACGCCCCGAAAATCCATATGAAGTGCCAAACCCGATCAGCATCAACTTTGGCGACCAGATCGAACTCGTCGGTTACGAAATCACTGATCTCAGCCCGGCAGCCGGTGATAGCATTGAACTCACCCTATACTGGCGCGGGCTGCGCGAAATCAGCATCGATTACAAAGTCTTTGCCAACATCATTGACCCCACCACCCTGACCAAATACGCCGCATCAGATGCCATGCCGGTCAACTGGCAGGCCCCTACCTCCACCTGGGAACCGGGCGCGATCATCAAAGACACACATGCTTTGAATGTCGATCCTGCCACTCTGCCCGCTATCTACGAGCTTGAACTTGGCCTATACAACGAAGCTGACGGTCAGAGATTACGTATTTTTACACCTGACGGCGGTCAAGCGGATAATTTCATTTACCTGAACCGTGTTAGAATTCTCCCCAGGGAAGGAAGTGGGTGAATTGACTACACGAAATACGAAAATCCCACGTGCTGATCTGATGGCAGTGATTGCGCTGGTGCTGCTCTGGTTGCTATTTTTCTGGCGGCTGTTCACGCCCATCGCTGGTGATCAGGCATCCTTGAAGCAAGGTGATTTCTCCGGCCAGTTCGTCGCTTTTGGTGCATACCAGTATCAGCGCTTTACACAGGGCGAAGTTCCGTTGTGGGATCCCTATAACAACGGTGGCTTGCCTTTTATTGCAGATACACAGGCAGCGGTTTTCTACCCACCACGTCTGCTGACGATTGCACTGGCCTCGTTCAGCGGTGGTTGGAGCTATCACGCGCTTGAGCTGGAAATGACTTTTCACGTCCTGCTCTATTCGCTGATGATGTACGGACTGGTGCGGCGGTTGACCCTTGCACGAACGGGCAGCATTTGGGGTGGTTTGATCGCTGCCATCATCGCCGCTTATGGAGGATATTTAAGCGGTTATCCGCCACTGCAACTGGCCCTGCTGGAAGCAGGTATCTGGCTGCCGCTGGCGGTCGTCGGCATTCTCGAAGCCAGCCGATCCGAGCATTTCGACTGGCGCTGGCTTCTACTCACCGGATTCGCACTCGGCCTTTCCTGGCTAGCTGGTCATCCGCAAACAAGCTGGTTCCTTACTGGCCTGCTGGTGCTTTATCTGGCCTATCGCAGTTATGGCCGCTATAGCTGGCGTATATTTGTTGGCAGCACACTACTCATCGGCCTGCTATCTGCGGGAATCGCTGCGGTGCAGTTGCTCCCCGGCTTCGAATACCTGGCGCATACTGCCCGCGTTGACTTAACCTACGACGCAAAGGGCAACGGATTCCCCTTCCGTGATCTCATCCAGTTGATCTACCCTGGCATCATGAGCCTGTTCTCGCCACTTTACGTCGGCGTGACCGGGCTGGCGCTGGCGCTGGTTGGCATCTGGCGTGGCAAACGAGAGGGGATTTTCTGGGGTGTCGTCGCGCTCATCGCGCTGGGCCTCAGCTTTGGCGCAAACAGCACTGTTTTCCCACTGCTCTATAACCTGCTCCCTGGCTTACGCTTCTTCCGGGGACAGGAACGCGCCGCCTATCTCATCGCCAACAGCCTCGCTATTCTGGCAGGACTGGGCGTAGCGGGCTTACTGGAAGCAAAAGACGATGCGCGTATTCTGATGCGAGTCCGCCGCGGCGTGGCAGTTCTGCTTGGAATCATCGCGTTTGGCGCGGCGATCATTTTCAGCCAGTGGCTGCACCAACAGGCAGCTCTTGGTCAGATACTCAACATATCCGTATTCAGCACGTTAATCGCTGCCGCCCTGTTTCTGCTCATCTGGTGGCTCACTAATCAATCCAACAAACATTTACCTGTCTTTCTGCTGGCTGCCCTCACAGTTTTTGAGTTGTTCAGCATCAACATGAATACCAGCAGCAACTATGACCCAACCCCACCGACTGAGCAGCTTTCTATGACTCCGCCGCCGCTGGTGGCCGCTGTGATTGCCGATGCAGACGGCGTTTTTCGGGTTGATGGCTTCCGTGGCCTGCATGACAACTACGGCAGCCTGTATCGCGTACTCGATATGCGCGGCATCAGCCCCCTGTTTCTGGATGGCCCTTTTCGCATCATCGAGCCGGATAAGATTAACCCGCTGGCCTGGGAACTATTCGCCGTACGCTATGCCTACAGCGACTGGGAACAGCTCCCCGTGGAGAGTGAAATCGTAACCAGCGGTGAAGATCGCTTCGGCACGGTCAATCTGCACCGCCTGACCGATCCACGCCCATTCGTGCATCTGGTCACGCAGGTCGCTGTGGCAGACAGTGACGAATTCGCCAATGCCCTGCTGCATGATCCCAATTTTGACCCACGCAGCACCGTCATTCTGGAAACCGAACCAGATATAGAACTCGACGAATTCCAGCCAGAAAACGCTACCGCTGAAGTGACAGACTTCCAACCCGAAGCCTTCACAATCCAGATCGACACGCCCGAAAATGCGATCCTGTCCATCGCGCACCCAGGTTACCCCGGCTGGCAGGCAACCATCGATGACACACCAGCGCCAATTTTACGCGCTTATGGAGCCTTATCCGCACTGGAAATCCCTGCTGGTGAGCATAGCGTGCGTTTCACCTATGACCCGCTTAGTTATCGGATAGGCGTGCTGTTGAGCCTGTTCACCTGGGTGGGAATCGGTATACTGGCGCTGTGGTTTGTGATACGGAGAAGCCGCTATGTACAGCGCTAGCCCGCTGCAAAACTGGTTTGCCAGCCTTGATCGCCGTGCCTATGCCATCGTCGTCGGCCTATTGATTGGCATTACAGGCGGTTTGATTGGGCTGTTGGTGGCAGTTGCCGGGCCAACAATCGCCATTGGTGCCATCATTGGGCTGCTTCTCGGTCTTTATGTGCTGACCGATGTCTCTGCTGCGCTTTACGGCGTGTTGGCGATCATCGCGCTGCTGCCTTTCGGCACCCTGCCGTTCAAAATCGCTTTCACACCCACCCTGCTTGATATGGTGCTGGGCGCGTTTGTAATGGTCTACCTGTTCCAGTGGATGACCGGTCGCCGCCAGCAACTTCGCCTAACCCCAGTTCACGCCCTTATCCTGCTTTATATCCTGTGGCTGATTCTGGCGTTCGCGCTTGGCTTACGCTATGCGCCACCGACTTCGCAAAAAATTCGCCAATTCGCCGAAACACTGCTCAGTATCAGTCTGGTATTCATCCTCGTGGATTTATTACGCGACCCGCCAGCTCTGCGCCGCCTGGTGCTGGTGCTGATGCTGGTGATTGGATTGCAGGCCGTCATCACCATCGGACTCTACTTCCTGCCGGATGAACTCGCCGAGCGCACCCTGGTGCGGCTGGCACGCATCGGTTATCCAAACGGCGGGGTCATTCGCTACATTGAGGACAATCCAGGGTTGGCCGAGCGAGCAATCGGCACCTGGGTCGATCCTAATGCGCTGGGCGGTGTGCTGGCAATTTCCGCCACATTGATCGCGCCACAGCTTTTTGCGCAGCGCCCGGTGCTGCGATCACGCTGGCTGACAGTAATCATTTTAGGACTGGTCACTGGCGCATTATTCCTTACGTTCTCACGTGCCTCCATTTTGGCTTTTGCTGCCGGGCTGTTCTTTATCGCCGTTTTTCGCTACCGGCGCTACCTGCCACTGCTCTTTGTGGGCGGTCTGCTATTGCTTCTACTGCCACAGATGCAAATCTACGTCGAGCGCTTTATTGAGGCTTTCACCGGGGCAGACCTCGCCACGCAGATGCGCATCGGCGAATACACCGACTCCCTGCGGCTTATCAGCCGTTACCCCATCTTCGGCGTCGGCTTTACCGGCACGCCCGACATTGACATCTATACCGATGTCGCCAGCATGTATCTCATTATGGCAAATCAGATCGGGCTGGTGGGTGTCGGCATTTTTCTCACCACAATTGGCGCGATCTATGCTTACGGCTTACGGGCCTGGCGCTATGCCAAGCATAATCTTGATCTGGACTCGATTCACCTCGGTTTTCATGCTGCCCTACTGGCTGCCCTGGTCAATGCGGTTGCAGACCTCTACTTCTTTCGGCTCGATTTCCAGGGGTCCATTACGCTGTTCTGGCTTGTGATTGCCCTGGCACTCGCCAGTTCACGCCTGGCACTCCAACAGAGCGAAACCGCGTAACACTTTTCACCGCCGTTACACCATTTAATTCTCGCACGCTTGTAATTAACCGTTGTCAAAAAACAGGCCATCGGGTAGTATAATCGCTCAAGTACTTTCCGCTCTATACAGCGCGCCCGCGTGAATATAGGGCAACCCCGTGGAAGGAGAATAGAAGAACCCAATGAGACGAGCATACGAGCTTGGATTTATAGTGCGCCTCGACCCGAACGAGGAAGTGATTAACGACGCCATTAGTCAGGTCCAGACGTGGGTAGAAGCAGATGAACTTGGTCAGGTGACGAAGATCGATCGCTGGGGCCGCCGCAAACTGGCCTACGAGATCGACAAACAGCGTGATGGTTATTACGTGTTCATGTATGCTGATATTGATCCACAAAACCTGCCCGAACTGGAACGCAATCTCAAACTTTCGAACACTATCCTGCGTTACCTGATCGTACTTGAAGAAAAATAAATTACGGGAATACCCGTAGAGACACCCAGCGAGCAGCGGGTTTAAGGAGTGTCATACATGGGACGCGGCTTGAATAAAGTAATGATAATCGGTTATCTGGGTCGTGACCCAGAGATGCGCTATACCCCCAGCGGCAGACCAGTCACCAGCTTCAGCGTGGCTACCACCCGCAGTTGGACCTCTGCCGAGGGTGAGCGTCGTGAAGAAACCGAGTGGTTCAACGTGGTCGCATGGGGCAATCTCGCTGAAATCTGCAAAGCGCATCTGAGCAAGAGCCAGCAGGTTTATATCGAGGGACGCTTGCAAACCCGTGGCTGGGAAGATGACGAAGGAAAGAAACACTTCCGTACGGAGTTGGTCGCCAACGAGATGATTCTGCTGGGCGACCGCCGCAACCATCATATCGACTACTTTGATGATGGAAGCGAAGATGATTATGCATTCTAAGGAGGGCAAACCCCATGAGCAATCGTAGGAACCGGGAAGAAATCGACGACGAGATCGACGAGGAAGAAAACGATAACGATAGTGACGACAATGATAGTGACGATAGCGGCGGAGAACGTCGTCCTTCCCGCAGGCGATCACCCAGACCGCAATCTGGGCGTCCGGATCGTCGTGGGCGGCGGCGTGGCCGCAACGTAGAATATTGCCCTGAAGGCCGCTGCTTCGACTATAAAGATGTCGACACCCTGCGCCGCTACGTCAACGAAACGGGCAAAATTCGGCCTCGCCGTCAGACAGGGAACTGCGCACGCTGCCAGCGCAGTCTCGCACGTGAGATCAAACGCGCGCGCCATCTGGCACTGCTGCCGTTCGTCAACCTGTCGGAGTGATACCAATATATCGTCTGTGAATGAATATGTAGGGGCATGGTTTCAGAAACTATGCCTCTTTTCTTCGTGAGGAGTACAGGATTATGAGCAAGCGGGAACAAACGACCGGGGTTCCCAAGAATCGTAGAACCACGCAGACCAGCGAAAAAGAATTTAAATCGCGTCATGAACGTGAGGCGGAGATTCAGCGTTACGTGATTATCGGCACCATTGTTACAGTGGTTGTCGTCGCGCTGATTCTGATCGCTGCGGTGGTTGTCGAGCTTATTATCACCCCGAACCAGACTGTCGCCACAGTCAATGGCGACACGATCAGCGTAGCACAGTTTGAGGAGCGTGTCCGCTTCCAACGTGCATTGTTGAATCAGCAAATCAACGATTACATCAATCTGATCGAAGCCCAGGGGCTTGACCCGAACCAGTTCGCCAGCCAGGAGCCGCTGAGCACATGGCTTTCGCAGGTGCAAATCCCAGATCAACTGGGAAACAGCGTCATTAACGACATGGTTGATGAGCTGCTGATTCGTCAAAAAGCAGAAGAATTGGGCATCACAGTCTCGGAAGAAGATGTAGATCAGCAAATTCAGGAGTTCTTTGGCTTTGATCCTGAGACAGCGGGATTGCCACCGACCGAAACACCCGAGCCGACGATCACCCCAACACCGTTTGTCTCGCCCACACCATCCCCTGCGCCAACTGATACGCCCACTCCAGAAGTGACTGAGGAAGCGACTGAAGCTGTGGAGGCGACGCCAACCTGGACGCCCTTCCCCACGTTGCCACCGACCGCAACCCTGACCGCCGATGAGCAAACGGACCTCTTCGAAGAGACGCGCGACAGCTACCTCGCGCTCATCCGCAGCACTGCCAACATCAGCAATGATACTATTCGTAGCTATTTCGAGGCGCGAGCATTGCGCAAAGCGGTCCGCGATGAACTCATGTCTGATATGACCACGGATACGCTGCACGTCAATGCACGTCACATCCTGGTCGAAACCGAAGAAACCGCACAGGACATCCTGGCAGCATTGGAAGATAACGAGTCGTTTGCGGCACTGGCCCAGGCTGCTTCCATTGACACAGGTTCTGGCGCGCGTGGCGGCGAACTTGGGTGGACGGCTGTCACGGATTACGTCGAACCCTTTGCTGAGGCAGTGACGGACGCACCTATTGGCGAGATTGTTGGCCCGGTCCAAAGTGAATTCGGATACCATATCATCCAGGTCCATGCCAAGGAAAATCGTGAGATTACCGAAGCACAGCTTGAGAGCGCGCGTGACCGGCGGTTCAGCACTTATCTGGATGATCTCAACGCTGCCGAAGAAACCTCCATTGATATTTCACCCATCTGGACCGACCACGTACCAGAAGAACCTGTCTTCGTACGCACGGCCTAACACGAACTTCTCACAGGCGCTGCACAATGCAGCGCCTGTGTTTTTGGCCTCTTGATTACGCATTGCTGGCGTAGAAGCCCTGGGCTATAATGCGGGGCGATGAACGATCAACAGATATCACGATTGGAAGCGCGGCTGGAAAAGCTTGTTGAAGGGATGTTTGCACTCGTTTTTGGCAAACGCCTTCAAGCACATGATATTGCCCTACAACTCGCCCGGTCGATGGAAGACGGTGTGATCGCACCACAGGCTGGCGACCCACGCCCGATCGCGCCCAACTTCTACAGCATCGCCATCAACCCGGATGTACACCGTTACATCCTCAATCGTCATCCTGCTTTGACCGATATTCTGAGCAGTCAAGTGGTCGAGTTAGCCACCAGTGTCGGCTACCGACTCAACAGCAGACCAATTGTAGAAATTATCGCCAATGAGAAAATCCCGCCCGGTCATGTATTGGTCAAGGCGCATCACGTACGCGACAGCTACGACACCACAGCGATTATGCAGCCTATCCGCACCTCGGCGGATCACGCCGCACCAATCAACCCTCAACTGATTATTGCCAGCCAAAAAAGTGTGTTGCTCGATCAACCAATGATCACGATCGGGCGCAGCCACGACAATCACATTATCCTTGACGACCCATTTGCCTCTCGTTATCATGCCCAGGTACGCTTGCGTTTCGGATGTTTCACACTTTTCGACGCGGATAGCCAGAGCGGTACCTATGTGAATGATGTCCGGGTCCGGGAACATCGCTTGCAATCGGGTGATGTCATTCGCATTGGCAAAACATCCCTTGTGTATATGGAAGATACCCCGTCACCCGAAAACCCGACGGGGACGATCGACAACGTTTGAGCCGCACTTGTGACCACCGAAATCCTGTTCTTTGTTCTCCGTTTGGTTTCTGCGGGCCTGCTCCTGGTGTTCCTGGCAATGGTATTTTTCGCGCTGTGGCGAGATTACCGCAGCACCGTGGTGTCGATTGAAGCTGCGAAACGCGCACACGGCCAGTTGATTGCCATGCGTGAAATCGATGGTCAATACATCGCCACAGGTGCGGCCTATCCGCTGCTGCCGTTGACCAGTATGGGACGCGCGCCAACCAACACAATTCTTGTGGACGACCACTTTGCCAGTAATGAACATGCTTTACTTGCCATGCGCAATGGACAATGGTGGTTGGAAGATCGGCAAAGTCGCAATGGCACGACCCTCAATGATATGGTCGTTCGTCAACCCATGGTCATCACCGACGGCGATATTATCGGGATCGGCAATATGCGCTATCGACTTGAACTGGAGAAATAACGCATGGATTTAGGACTGAGAGGCGCGAAAGTGCTGGTCACAGCAGCCAGCCAGGGTCTAGGCGCAGCCACCGCCCGCCGCTTTAGCCTGGAAGGCGCGCAGGTCGTCATCAGCAGCCGCAATCTTGAGAAGCTTCAGGAAACGGCTGCTGCCATCAATCAGGAAAGCGGTAATCCGGTTTTTACGCTGGCTGCCGATGTCACTGATGAAAAGGCTGTTGAACGACTGGTTCGCAACAGCGCGGAAATGATGAATGGTCTTGACATTCTGGTGACTAACGCGGGTGGCCCGCCAGCAGGTACCTTTGACGATTTCGATCTTGAGACCTGGCGCAGCGCTATTGAGCTTAATCTGGTCAGCACGATCAACCTCATCAAGACCGCGTTGCCCCATCTTCGCCAGTCCAAACGCGCGGCCATCCTGACGATCACCTCGATCTCGGCCAAACAGCCCATCGACAACCTGATTTTATCGAATACCACACGCCCTGGCGTCCTTGGGCTTACCAAGAGCCTATCCCAGGAACTTGGCCCAGAGGGCATCCGTGTCAACAGCATTTTGCCCGGCACAACTGACACCGAGCGCATCAAAGACCTGATGCAGGCACGAGCGAAGGCAAACGACAGCACGATTGAAGAAGAGACGATCAAAAGCGCTCAAAGCACACCTTTGCAGCGAATCGGCACACCTGAAGAATTCGGCAACACTGCTGTTTTTCTGTGTTCACCAGCAGCGGGTTTTATCACAGGCGTTGCCCTTCAGGTAGATGGCGGCGCGGTAAAAGCGACGATTTAAGAGGAAGAATACGATGCTAGAGAAGGTTGAAGTTGGCGTCATTGGCGGCTCTGGCCTCTACAACATGCCGGAGATCACCGATAAAACCACAGTCAAAGTCGAAACGCCTTATGGCCCACCCAGCAGCGACATTGTGATCGGCACACTCAGCGGCAAGCGCGTCGCCTTTGTGCCGCGTCATGGACCGGGACACATCTATTCGCCCAGCGTCGTTCCCTACCGGGCAAACATCTATGCGCTGAAAAAACTCGGCGTCAAATTCATCATCGCAGCCAATGCCTGCGGCTCACTGCGAGAGGATTACGCACCGGGCCACATCGTCATCCCTGATCAGATTTTTGATAACACCAAGTCTGAACGTGGTGGGCGCACTTTCTTTGAGCAGGATCTGGTCGCGCATGTTTCGGTCGCTGACCCTTTCACACCCGAATTGTGTGATTTATTGGCCGAAGCCGTTGCGGAATCCGGTGGCACGGTTCACCAGGGCGGCACATTCATCATCATCGAAGGCCCACGCTTCAGCACCCGTGGCGAGAGCCACATTTTCCGCCAGTGGGGGTGCAGTCTGATCGGCATGACCACCGCTCCCGAAGCATTTCTGGCCCGCGAAGCAGAGATTGCCTATGCCACACTGGCACACATCACCGACTACGATGTCTGGCATACCAGCGAGGAGCCAGTCACTGCCGAAATCGTGATTGCGACCATGCAGCACAATTTGAAGATCGTCCAGAAAGCGATTGCTTACGCGGTCGGTAAGCTCGATACCAGCCAGCGTTACAGCTGTCACACAGTACTGGATGAAGCAATCATGGTTCCATCACAGCAGATTCCGGCATCCATCCAGGAAAAACTGCAGCCGATTCTTGAGCGTTTCTCCACATCATCGTGAGCGCCGAGTCGTACATCGCCCAAACTGACCTGGAAGTGCCATCTGTTCGCCACACAGAGCGCAATCTGCTGCTGGTGAGCGGCGCATTTCTGCTCACCAATGTCGTGAGTGTTTCCCTCGGTCAACCGCTGGATATGCTCTCACGGCATTGGCTGCACTGGTTTGTCTGGGTTGCCTGTGCGCTGGCAGGCAAATATGCGCTTGATCGCTGGCTGCCACGCCGCGACCAGTTGATCTTTCCGCTGGTCATGTTTTTGAGCGGATGGGGATTGATTATCATCAACCGCCTTGCGCCCACTTTTGCGGACCGGCAAGCCCTATGGATGGTCATCGCCACATTTGCGCTGTTGATGATGGCGGTCCTTCGCCAGCCGCTGAACTGGCTGCGCAGCTATCGCTATACCATGCTCATTATCGGCCTGTGCCTTTTGATCGCTACCATTGTCCTCGGCCGCAACCCTTCTGGTCAGGCAGGTGCGCCAGAACTGTGGCTCGGCATTGGCCCAATCTTTTTTCAACCTTCCGAGGCGTTAAAAATTATCCTCGTGGCCTTTCTCGCCAGTTATCTGGCAGAGCAGCACCCGGCTCTGCGCACCGAGCAGTTAGCCGGTGACCCGCGCCGCGTGGTTTTTTCGCCGCGCATTGCCGGGCCTATCCTGCTCATGTGGGGCATCTCGATTGTGATCCTGGTGTGGCAGCGCGACCTGGGTACCGCCAGCCTGTTCTTCATCGTCTTTTTAATCTTGTTATACGTTGCCAGCGGCTCGCTCATGATTCTGGTCAGCGGTTTTCTTCTAACACTACTGGCGGGATTCGTTGCCTACCATCTGTTCAGTGTGGTGCAGCTCCGGGTCGATATCTGGCTCAATCCCTGGCCGGAAGCCGATAGCCGCGCCTATCAGATTGTCCAGAGCTTACTGGCTTTCGCTTCGGGTGCCATCTGGGGGCAGGGAATCGGCCATGGCTCCCCTGGCTTTATCCCAGTCGTCCACTCTGATTTTGTCTTTGCCGCGTTAGGCGAAGAGTGGGGTTTAGTTGGGGTCACCGTTTGCACGGCAGCGATCGCGACTCTGGTTGCACGCGGGCTGCGAACAGCTATTCACCAGAATCAGCACCCCTTCCGAGCGCTGCTGGCGGTTGGTCTGAGTATGTTGATCGGCATTCAAAGCCTCATGATTATGGCGGGCGTGCTCAAGCTCATCCCATTGACCGGTGTGACACTGCCTTTCGTCAGTTACGGCGGCAGCTCGTTGTTAGCCAGCTTCGTCATCGCAGGTCTGCTGCTTCGGCTTTCGTCCAGTGAGGAGTACCCCTATGCAGCTCACGCGCGAGATTAACCGCCTGCTGTTTGGGTTGATGACGGCATTCGCGCTCGTAGTGCTGTCTGCATCCTATTGGGCGACGGTTGGCCCTGACACGATTTTGCAGCGAGAGGATAATCCCCGGCTGGTTGAGGCCGAAGCGCGCTTGATTCGCGGGGACATCTACGACCGCCAAAATAACCTGCTGGCGACGTCTATCGAACAACCGAACCAGCACCAGCAGCGCAGCTATCCCGCACCCGAAGTCAGCAGCATTGTCGGTTATGCCAGCCAGCGTTACGGTGTCGGCGGGGCAGAAGCCGCCTACAACGCGATTTTGCGCGGAGATACCCAACCAGAGGACTTGCAAAAGGCAGTTCTCAAGGAGATTTTGCAGCAGCCTCAAGAAGGCACACCTATTCGCCTCTCGATTGACCTTACACTTCAACAAACCGTGCTCGAAGCGCTAGAGGGACATACTGGCGCGGTGGTGGTGATGGCGGTGCCGAGCGGCGAGATTCTCTCACTGGTCAGCACGCCACTTTACGATCCCAACACACTGGACGCGAACTGGGAAACCCTGGTCAGTGACCCGGATAAACCATTTTTCAATCGAGCATTACAGGGTGCATACCAACCGGGAGGACTGCTGCAAACCCCTTTGATGGCCGCTGCGCTGCTCGAAGACGAGCCGCTTGAAACCCTGATGCCAAACGCCACCGAACCCGTGGTGCTGCCCGAGGTGACGATTAACTGCGCGGTTCGCGTGCCTTATGAGGAACTGACTCTGCGCGAGGCTTACGCTTTTGCCTGCCCGGAGCCGTTCGCGCAACTCGCTGAAAAATTCGACAGCCCCACACTGGAAGCGATTCTCAACACCTTCCACTTCGACCAGTCTTTAACCATTCCCGGCTTTCCTCAGCCCGAAACCACGACCGACTCATCTGAATCAGACACACCCACTGCGCCTGCAAATGTCGTGGAAAGCGCGATGGGTCAGAGCACACTCACCGTCTCGCCGCTGGAAATCGCGACCATGATGGCTGCCATCGTCAATGATGGTAATGCCCCCCAGCCGAATCTCCTGCTGGCAACCAGAGCGCCGGACGCTGATACCTGGCAGACTGTCCAGAGTGTGCGGCCAACCCTGCCCTTCAGCACCGCCCGTACGGCCCGCCAGTTGCAGGACTTAATGCGCGAGGCCGTGGCAATCGGTGCAGCCTCGAATGCAGGCCGTCCCAATGTGGACATCGGCGGTCATGCGACACTGGCCTATTCAGGTGATGAATCACAGGCGTGGTTTGCAGGATTTGCGACGTTACCCGCTCGTCGTGGCATTGCGATAGCGATTGTGCTGGAGAACAGTCAGGACCCTGGGCTGGCAGCAGATATTGGCGGCACAGTGCTGGCAGCCGCCCACGATGCCCTGTTGCCGACGAATAACTCAGCCTCCTGACCACTGGCGTGGACTGAGTCCGAGCTTCTTCGACCACTTGGCGGCTTTGCTGCCCAGATGCACATAATACCCACTTAAACGACGCACGTACTCGGCAGAATGCAGCGCATCCAGAAAATCTTCGGGATCATTCTCAAAGGGCCGCATCCGCACCATCGCGCGGCCATATTCGGGCCGGGTGTGACCATCCGAGCCAGCCGTTCCAAGCATGCCATGAGCCTCAGCAAATTGCGCGGCGCGGACATTATCGGCTGGAAACATACAGCGCGCATTAAAGATTTCAATCGCATCCACCTGATCAATGATGCGCTCCAGATCGGTCTGCTGCCAGGCCCCTTTACGCAGCCGGTCAAATGGATGGGACACGCTGATGGCCGCGCCCTGATTGCGCAGGCGGCGAATCGTCTCTTCCGGTGAGAGGCCCGCAGGCACACTTTCCCGCACGAAATACGCCAGGATTTCGCCCTGGGTGGTCATGATTTCCTCACCCACGATCACCAGTTCCGGGGCAATTTTTTGCAGCGCCAGCGCGCCTTCTGCCGTGTTGTGATCAGTCACTGCGATACGGTCAATACCGCGCCGCTGGCACAAACGGATCACCGTCTCAAATTTCGTCAAACAGTCCTTTGACCACAATGTATGAC
>JAIOHN010000405.1 GCA_019912985.1 Anaerolineae bacterium
CCAGAACACGCTGCATATTCAACGGCACGACCAGAATAACTCCGTCGCAGCGCCTCGGTCCCAGCATCAGTGCAGAAAGACTGTCGCGATGCTCGGCACTCTGGGTGTTGAGCACCATCGTGCCGCCCTGCGCCTTTACCGCCTTGGAAATCCCCCGGACCACAGCCCCGATATAATCGTCTGTGATGACCGCCGGGACAATCACGCCTACGCGAAATCGATGCTCTGGCCGGGCGCTTGGCAGTGGTGTCATTTGATGAGACTGGTCAAGATCGAAACGCTGGTTGGGGGTGCTGTGGTGAGGGTCGGACGGTTCCAGGTTAACTGATAAGACCTCATCCGATAGATCGTGTACTTGCCTGTTGCGATCAACCAGACCTTCGCGTGTTATAGTTACCATAATGCTATCCTGATGCTATTTGACTTTATTATATCGGTCAGCATGGCTAGAATGCGTGGATAGATTCTTAATCGTGTAAAAATATGGAGCGAAAAACAAGTATCTGATGGTTAGCTGGAAAGAAGCCCTGCTGCATGTGGCAGTCGATGCCGAAAATCACTACGATAAACTCAAGGCGAAACTGGCAAATCGCCTGGGACGTGACCCCATCATGATCCAACCCTATCTGGGATATGGCACCTCCAACCGGCTCTATTTGAAGGGTCGTGTGCTGGAAAACAAAGGCGTCAGCCCAGCCACGGATAACGACACCCTCTGGAAAAATCTGCACAATATGTATTTGCGCTTTGCCAGCGATGAAATTGCCCAGGCGCGGGTGAATGCAGCATTTGAAGATCAGCAGATTACCACTGTGGCCGATGCCGAGGGATACTTCGATGTCGAAATCAATCTTCAAACACCCATAAAACCAACACAGCACTGGGTTGATGTCCATCTGGACCTGGTGGATTATCCCGGTCAGCGCGAATCTGCCGGAGCACAGGCATCAGGTGCAGTGCTGGTTCCACCACCGGATGCGCAATTTGGAGTCATCAGCGATATTGACGATACCGTCCTGCAAAGCGATGTCATCCATGTGCTGCGGATGGCGCGCAACGTGTTTCTGGAAAACTCGCATACGCGCCTGCCCTTCGCTGGCGTGGCTGCCTTCTACCGGGCGCTGCAAGCCGGTGGCAATCCCATCTTCTATTTATCCAGCAGTCCCTGGAATCTCTATGATTTGCTGGTGGATTTCTTTGATTTACGCCGCATTCCACTCGGCCCGCTGATGCTGACCGATCTTGGCCTCACACCCACGCAGATGATCAGCCCCAGCCACAAGTTACACAAACAGGCATGGATCACACGCCTGATGGAAACGTATACCGCGCTGCCGTTTATCCTCCTGGGGGATAGTTCGCAAAAAGACCCGGAGATTTACCTCGATGCGGCCCTAAAAAACCCGGGGCGCATTCTGGCGATTTACATCCGTGATGCCAGTGGGGATCGACGGGACCGGGCAGTCCGCAAATTGATCGAGCAGGCACAGGCGGAGAAGATCGACATGCTGTTTGTCAAAGATACTGCCGAAGCCGCCCGTCATGCACTGGCTCACCATTACATTGCGCCGGAATCACTCGACGAGATTGACCAGGAATGTGACGAAGATCACCGAGATCCGCTGCCACTCGAAAAACTGCTCAGTGCCGACGAAGACTCGGTATAATAGCATCGGCATTTTTGAAGAGGAAAGAAAATGAACGCGACCAGCACGCGTGGGATGCTCATGGTTTTTGGGATCGTTATTGTGGCATTGATCGTTCTGGCGGTGGTTGGCAACCTGCTTTCGCAGATTCTGCCCCTGACCATTGCCCTCGTGATCGGCATTGCCCTGGGACGTCTCTCAGCCAGTGTGAATCTGGTAGATGCCATCCGGCGTATCTTCCGGCGCACCTCGGCAGCGGCCCGGCGTCCAGCCAAAACGGTTGAGCAGCAGCCGACCGTCACCGCTACAAAGGTGGAAAAAAGCGCACGCCGCATTGCGGATGAACCGGCAGCAGAGGAAAAACCTGAGATCACGGATTTCGTGGTGAAGTCTGATGAAGAAGTACTGGCGGAAGCCCGCCAGCGTGAGAGTGAACTCAAGAATCAACAGGCCGATGCAGACGCCGTGCGCGCTGCGTTGGAGGAACGCCGTCGCAGGCTGTTGGGAGAAGACAGCGACACATAGACACGACCGTTTTTTGGAAGGGGGAAAATATGGAAAATTCCGTGTGGCAAATCCTGGCGAAGAGCAGCGTACAGACCGACCTGTATCAGGAGGTGATACGTGTCCCTGCGATGAGCATCGGCATCTACAAACTGGCCGCAGGCAGCCGCGATCCACAATCCCCTCATACTGAAGACGAAAGCTATTATGTGATCAGCGGTGCCGGACAGATCGAAATTGAAGGTGAAAATCATCCTGTCCAGCCCGGCGATCTGATCTTTGTGCCAGCCAGGGCCAACCATCACTTCACCAACATCACGGATGATCTGGTGCTGCTGGTGTTCTTTGCCCCGGCAGAAGGCAGCACCGCACCTTGAAAGGCACCACCACGAGACAATACATACGCCGTATCTTCGGGTTTAAGTGATCAAATTTACGAAAACTTATCAATCCGTGTGGTAGAAATACTTAAAAATTAATACAATAACACATTGTTTAAGCAAGCATTACAATTTATTCTCGACCACAATACCAAAATCAAGCTAAGAACACTCATTAACCATGTAGAGTGCGAGAGAAAATGATAGACCTCAAGAAATATGGGGCTTCGTTGTGGCGTCTGAATCAACCTGCTTCTGATCTCATCCAGGCAGAAGATCGACACAAGTCCTATTTATTGGCTCGCGTCTTGTTCCTCGCGATCCCCATTATGTTCATCATCCTGGTGATGGTACTGGCATTTGAGCCATATCAGCGTGATCATAACACCCTGGAAGAATGGCTTACGCTGGGCATGTGGGGTGTCCTGGTGATCGCGTTTGTGATGAACCGCAGAGGTCATTATCAGCAGGCGACAATGTTGATCGCCTGCGCGGCATCGGTCACGCTGCTCATCATTAGCATGCTCGACACAACGTCTTTGAACAGTGACGTGCTTCTATATTTAAATTTGATTGTGCTTTTTGCCAGCATCTTCCTCTCGCTCACCGCAATGATTGCGCTTATCGTGCTCGATGGCATCGGCATCGCGCTGGTCCTGATTGTAACCGGTTCACCAGTCAGCCGCTTTCTGGAGCATCCGGTCAACTTCGTCGTGCTGTCCACTTTACTGCTGCTGATTATTTTGCTCAATCGCAGCCAGCTTGAGAGCAATCTGCGCCACAGCGAAGCGAGCTTTCGCATGTTGATGGAGCATCAACCAGAGACGATTCTGATCCTCAGCCTACCAAAATTTCGGATTTATGCGACCAACCGCAGCATGTTTCTGGGATATCCTCTATCACAGCTTTTGTCCGGCGATTTCATTGATCTTCATGTACGTAAAGCGGAGCACGTTAAAGTGCATACTTACTGGGAGCGAGTACGGACCGGGCAGCTCCCTGCCGAGATGGAATGTCACGTTCAAACCTCAGCAGGCGATTGGGAGGTTATCTCCCATCATGCGCATGTGATTGACTATCACGACAACGGCGCACCCTCAAAAGTGATGATCACACTGAAAATCATGACACAGCAGTGGGCCATTGAGAATCAACTCAAGCAACGAGCAAATATCTTCGAAAGTGCGTTCGATGCCATCGTCATCATGGATGGCGATTTCTTGATTCGTGGCTGGAACACGGCTGCTGAGACAGTGTACGGTTGGCAAGCGGATGAGGTGATTGGCAAAACAATGCAGGACGTACTTCGTCCCCAATACACATCGCTGAACCGGGCTGATTTGCTGCAATATCTTCTATTGCGTAATCGCTGGCACGGGGAAATCACTCACCGGCACCGCTCTGGCATGAACCTGCGAATTGAGTCGTCAATGTCGGTCGTGCGCAGTCCAAAAGGAAAACCGGAAACCATCGTAGCGATTAATCGTGATGTCACCCAGCAGCGCGAGATGGAAGACCGTGAACTGAAGCTGGCAGTCGAAAGAGAGCGGATGATGATGCTGGAACGCTTCATGCGGGATGTCGCCCATGACTTTCGCACGCCGCTGACTTCGATCATCACCAGCACCTATCTCCTCAAACGTATTCAGGATGAGCAGAAACGCCAGGCGCACATCCTGGCAATCGAGAAGCAGTCCAAACGCCTGGAAGAACTGTTATTTGACCTCTTCAACCTGGAACGACTGGATCGCGGCGAAACAGGCGATTACGTCTTTGGCAAAGTACGTATCAACGAGCTGCTGCAAGAGATTGTCGATGCCAGTATTTCGCTGTTGAGTGCCAAAGAACATGACCTGAACACGACATTTGAAGGGGTGCCCGCCATCATGGCCGACCCTAACCGGCTTGCCCGGGCTTTTACCAATTTGCTGGTGAATGCGATAAACTACACACCGCCCAAGGGAGTCATTAACCTGCGCACTTATGTCCAGCAGGACCGGGTGTATATCGAGTTTCAGGATAACGGGATTGGCATCACATCGGAAGATCAAAAGCGCATCTTTGACCGCTTCTATCGCAGTGATCAGGCCCGCAGTGTGGAAACCGGTGGCACCGGATTGGGCTTATCAATTACACAAAAAATCATTCAGGCCCATGGGGGCGAGATAGAGGTTGAGAGCACGCCCGGCAAGGGCAGCCTTTTCCGCGTTTACCTGCCGCTCTCATTATCGCAGATACTAGTGGAGGAAAAAGATGTTTGACTACAAAGCGCGGCAAGCTCGCCTGAAAGAGATTAATAAGGCGGATGCTCTCGCGATCGTTCCCGGTGCCAATATGGTTTATTTCACCGGGCTGCGATTTCACCTTTCGGAACGCCCCATCGTCGCGCTTTTTACACCCGATGGCGAACTGTCATTCATTATTCCAGAACTGGAAATGCCCAAGCTGCACGACCGGCCTGACCTGGAAGCGCGGGCGTTCGTGTGGAAAGATGAAGACGGTTTCATGGGCGCGTTCGAAGCCGCTGTCCGCGAACTCGGCCTGCAAAATGGCGTGTTGGGTATCGATGGCATGACCATGCGTGTCAGCGAGTGGCTGACATTTCAGGAAATCGCCCCGGCGCTCAAGGTCGCCAAGCTGGAAGACGAGCTAACGCACATCCGCGCGATCAAGATGCCCGATGAAATCGCCCTCATGCGCAAGGCCATTGGCATTAGTGAAACCGCACTGACCAATCTGCTGCCCAAGCTCAAACCAGGGATGAGCGAGACACAGATTGCGGGGATGCTCAACGACGAGCTGACCGCTGCTGGCAGCACCGCCAATGCCTTCAGCCCACTGGTGCAAACAGGCCCCAACAGCGCTCTGCCACATGGGATGCTCACCGATCGCAGGCTGAACGCCGACGAATTTCTGTTGATTGATTATGGCGCATCGGTCGAGGATTACCCCTCGGATATTACACGCACCTTCTGCCTGGGGACACCCACCGCCGAGATGCAAAAGATGTATGACACGGTACTGCGGGCCAACGAAGCCGCCCGTGATGTGGCTGGCCCGGGTGTGAAAATGGGCGATGTGGATAAAGCCGCCCGTGATGTCATCAGCGCGGCGGGCTATGGCGAATACTTCATTCACCGCACCGGGCATGGCCTGGGAATGGGCGGTCATGAGGTCATCCCGCAAATCGCTGCTGGTGTGGAAATATTGCTTGAACCGGGCATGTCCTTCACCATCGAGCCAGGTGTATATGTGCCGGGACTCGGCGGGGTTCGTATCGAGGACAATGTGGTGGTCACCGACAACGGCATTGATTTATTGACCAGCTTCCCGCGCCAGTTAACCTTATCCTGACCAGACAACAGACAAGAATCGTGGACAAAATCACCCTGCTCCAAACCAAGCGCATTATCCTGGGCGTCACCGGCAGCATTGCCGCTTACAAAGCGGTCGATCTTGCCAGCAAACTGACGCAAACCGGGGCGCTTGTGGATGTCATCATGACCGAAGCGGCACAGCGGTTCGTCACCGCGCTGGCGTTTCAATCCGTGACAGGCCGCCCTGTTTACACCAATCTGTGGCACGCGGATCACAGCGGCGGCCTGCCCACCCATATCGCTCATGTGGGCCTGGGCGAAGGCGCGGATTTGATGCTCATCGCCCCGGCCACCGCTCAGACACTGGCGAAACTGGCCGGAGGCTTTGCCGATAACCTGCTGACAGTGACAGCGCTGGCCGCCCGCTGCCCAGTTGCTGTTGCCCCGGCGATGGATGGCGGCATGTATCTGCACATGGCGACGCAGGCCAATCTTCAGCTTTTGCAAGAGCGCGGCGTCACGCTCATCGAGCCGGACGAAGGTCGTTTTGCCTCCGGGCTGGTGGGGCGCGGACGATTGCCCGAAACCCCAGCGCTGCTCGGTCATATCCGGCGCATGCTGGGGCGCAGCGGTCCGCTGGCTGGATGTGGGGTGGTGGTCACAGCGGGCGGCACCAGTGAGGCCATCGACCCGGTGCGTTTCATCACCAATCGTTCCAGCGGCAAGCAGGGGTATGCGCTGGCGCAGGCCGCGCTGGATGCGGGCGCAGCAGTGACGTTGATCAGCGCCGCCCACAACCTGCCCACGCCGGTAGGTGCAGCGCTCATCCCGGTGGAAAGCGCGCGTGAAATGCTCGACGCTGTGCTCGATCACAGCAAAAACGCCGATGTGCTGGTGATGGCCGCCGCCGTGGCCGATTTTCGCCCGGAAACCGTCGCCGAGCAGAAAATCAAGAAAAACGCCGATGATGACAGCGGCATCAGCCTGCAACTGGCCCGTAATCCCGACATCCTGATAGCAGTCAAAGCGCTGCGCCAGTCCACCGGTTATCCGAGGCTGGCCGTGGGCTTCGCTGCCGAAAGCGAGAATCTCCTGGCGAATGCCCGGTCGAAGCTGGAACGTAAGGGGCTGGATTTACTGGTCGCCAATGATATTTCCGCCCAGGATGCCGGTTTCGCGGTGGATACCAACCGCGTCACCATCCTTGATGCCGCAGGCGGCCAGCAGGAACTTCCCCTCGCCAGCAAAGCGCAGGTAAGTGAGGCAATCATCGAACGAGTATCAGCCCTCCTCGGCACAGCGTAGGTTAAACGCCGCTACACGCTGTACTTTATCTCCGCTATAATGTCGCTCCGATTGTCCAAGAGCGAGATAAGACGTTGTTATGAGTTCACCTGAAGATACCCAGCCTGTCTCCCCGATAAAAGAGCCACCGCCAGCGCGGTTAGGTGATTTGATTGCGCCGCCTACCGATGACGAACCGGTACGCAGCGGACCAGGTTGTTTTCTTTATGGCATCATTGGCGTGGGAGCGGTCGTCATTGCAGTGCTGATCGTGCTGCTTGCTGGCGCGGCAGGCTGGACCAGCGGCCAGCGGCTCTCGCAGCAAAACGCAACGGCCACCCAGAGCGCGCGGGTCAACGAGCAGTTGCAGTTGGTCCCTGGCGATATTGAAAACGGCAACACCGTCATGCTCAAGGCGCGTGTGGAATATCTGTTGACATTGGGTGTGCCGAACGCCTCTGAACTGGCGATCACGGCGACCGCGCTCTATCTCAGCGTACAACCAACCATCACGCCAACGCCGGAACCGACTCAGGCAGACGCCACCAGTGCACCAACTGAGGAAACTACGGCGACCGCCACCGAACTGCCAACGCTGGAAAGCGCCAGCAGCGGCTTTGACCCGGCGGCGCTGCTCGAAGATGCGCGCCAGGCTGTGGCGACTGCCCAGTATGAGGATGCCATCGACCTGCTGGATGCGATTATCCGCATCGACCCCTCATTTGAAACCAATACCGTGCGCTCGCTGATGCTCGAAGCACTGAGCACCCGCGCCCTGAATCTCTTCCGCAGCGGCAACCAGTTGGCAGAGGCGATTTTGCTCACAGACCGCGCGGTGCAGTTCGGCCTGTCCGGGGATAGCGATCTGCTTTACGAGCAGTACATCGCCACACTTTATCTCAACGCCACCAGCGCTATCGGCACCAATTACCCGGCAGCCATCCAGGCGCTGCGCGAGATCTACAGCCAGACGCCCAACTATGCCGATGTCCAGCAGCTTCTGTTCCAGCAGTATCGCGCTTACGGTGATGCACTGGCGGCAGGCAGTGACTATTGTTCGGCGGCTTCGCAGTATCAAAATGCGTTGAATATGTTCGTGGATGGCGCATTGACGGCCAAACGCGATAACGCGCAGCAGATTTGTGAGCAGGGCGTTACGCCAGTGGGAACACCGGGCGTTGGACCAGATGGCACACCGATTGCGCCGATTGGCGTACCAGGGACTTAACTTAGAATTTGGGACTCATCTCACACTCATCCACAGTTAATTCCAATCTTACGGTGCAGACATAAACTGGATGCTAGTGGGTCCGGATGAATGAGTTGATTCCTCCTTCCTCCAAGTGGTGTGAGATGTGTTGTGAAACGGACCCATGGGAAATGGGAAAATGTGTTCGTCACATAACCCCATAATCCTTCCCTCTAAACCGCCTGTAAGTGTCCCCCCTCACTTCAGGCGGTTTAACATATGTAGAAGCGCCCAGGACGATCCGTGTCCTGGGCGCTTCCTGTTATCCCCCGATAACCCTTCCCTAGATGAAGTTTTCCGCTAACATTTACGTCTATGACAACACCACTTGTTTGCAAAAGTGACGCGGAAAGTTAAAAATGGCCGGAAAATTTTACGAAGATCTGGAAATTGGGTTCAAAATCCGCCATTCGCTGAGCCGCACCGTCAGCGAAACCGATAACATCCTCTTCAACAGCCTGACCATGAACACCCAACCGCTGCACATGGACGAGGTGTTCGCCAGCCAGACCGAATACGGCCAGCGCATCGTCAACGGCATTTTCACCCTGGGGCTGGTGATCGGCATTACCGTGCCGGATCTCACCCAGGGGACGATCATCGCCAACCTGGGCTATGAGAATGTACGCCATCCGCATCCCGTTTTCCATGGGGACACCGTCTCGGTTGAGACGGAAGTGATCGCCAGGCGCGAGAGCCAGTCACGCCCGAACTGCGGCATTATCACCCTCAAGCATCACGGCCTGAACCAGCACGGCGTGATCTGCGTTGAGGTGACCCGCGCCGCGCTCTTTCTCAAGCGCCCGCCCGAAGCCTGACAGACGACCTGCCAGAAGTCACCGAGGTGACGAACAACCGCATACTTTGGCTTCGTCACCAAAAGCTACTGCCTCTTGTGGCTTGCATCCCACATGATCCACTAGAAAGTTTTTCGCTCCGCATCTGAACAGGTTTACAAAATCACTAGAAATCTGGTCTAATTGTAATGCAATGCTTAACTTTGCTCTGGCATCTGGATGCTAAGTGTTTATCGGATAGCGATAGGAGAAAAGCTTATGTCACGGAAGTCACTCCTGATTGGCAGTATGCCCTTTGAAAATGAAACAGAAGCAATGACTATCGCGTTGGATACCCTTGGGCCTTCGCTATTTTGTCTACCGGACGGGGAGATTGGCGAAAAAACTGCTGAGTACCCATCGGGCAAGCGGGCTGCCTGGGTGATGACTGCAATTGATCTCTGTTCGCAGGATACTGATAACTGGGAAGTGGTCAAAGGCAGTATTCGTGATGAGAAGGGCTTTCCAGTGGACTATGAGCATGTCCAGAGGCTGCGACCAAAACATTCACCTGCGACCATGCATGACCATCTTGATTTTGGTTATCACAATTACTTCAACCAAAGCTATTCTATCTTCAAACAGCTCCGGGAAGAACACAAGTTACAGGATTTGAAATTTCAGGTCGGGGTCCCCACCGGGTTAGGCATCACCATCAGTATGCTGCCTCCGGTCCAGGCATTTCGTTATGCGGATGCCTTCAACAAACGGATTGCTTATGAAGTCAATGAAATCCTGAAGGTTGCGGGCGATGACGTGATCATCCAGATAGAGGTTCCCGCAGAAGTCGCACTCGCCTACCGTTTGCCGCCGGCCCTGCTGGGATTAGCGTTAAGAAGCATTTATGGGCTTGTCAATAAGATCAACCCAGGTGCGCAAATTGGATTTCACCTCTGTTTAGGCGATCTCAACAATCAGGCACTCACCCAGGCCCAAACACTCGATAAAATGGTCGCGTTCTCCAACAAACTCGTCCAGCAGTGGCCCTCTACACATCATCTGGTCTACATGCATTATCCGTTAGCCGAGGCTGCAACCCCACCGCCTACGGATAAGTCCTACTACACCCCATTGAAGCAAATTACGCTTCCCGAGCAGGTTCGATTCGTGGGTGGATTCGTCCATGAAAAACACTCTCTGGATGAAAGTCACCAGATTCTGGAAGTGATTGAGAAACTCCGAGGCACCCCGATTGATGTGGCTTGCTCTTGCGGTTTAGGTCGCCGTCCAGCAAGCGTTGCACAAGATCTCTTGAAGGTGATGAGTCAATTGGCAGAGTGATTTTTCTCATCTTGCGGCAGAGTGATGTGATTCTGCTTCCACGTCTCGATTTCTGGCAGTTCTGGAAGCGTGGGTTCTATTTGCTTGAGCAGCGTGGTTGCCTTGGGAAGGGTATCTGCCATATACAAATCGACCCCCATCACGGACGTGAGCAGACGCGACAGGATGCTGAGGAATGGATTATTCCGGTACCCCACCACGATTGACCAGCCACAGTTGGGTTCTACCATATACTTGAGAATCCGTCCTCCCTCCAGGTCTCCGATGGGAGGCAAGCGCCGCATCTCGGTGCAGTCCACGAAAACATGAACTTTTTCGACGCCCTGCTCCTGTGCGGCCCGCATAAAATCAATAATTTGCCTGTCGACCTGATGGAAGTTGTCTGCCGTTAAATCGCCGACATTATGAACAAAAATAATTTTATTAGTTACATACCAGTACGCTGTGGAGGAACCCATGATATGACGCCTTTCTTGTGCCATCAACACACCGTCGGTCAGAAGAAATTATTTCGTTTCTCTGTCTTGATCCTTCCCTCTGGATGATTTACGAGTGGAGTATCCAGTAGATTCATTATAACCTGAGTTTTCAATTATTAATTGTATAATTATTTTTGACTATCAACGGGCCGTGTTGGCCCAATGAATACAGGTTGACTTATTTTGATGGGCAAAAACCTGGAATTGATGAATGCGTTGGATTTTACGCCACAAGAGCTTGAAGCCAACAAAGAAGGCTACCTCACCAAAAGGCAACGACATCGTTTGAGCGATGAACGCAGTTTTTGGCGTTTCTTTGACAGGCTGATAAAAGCTGCTTCACCAATATTGATCATTTTAGCGGCACTGGATGGTATCAGAATTGGCGATACCATTTCGAGTCGAGCTGTCATTATCAGTCTGATGTGTATTATCACTTTCACGTTACTTCTGTATATTGGCACCAGGTGGAGAAAACTCGACAAAGATTTATCAAAAGGAGATGTTACGGCTGTCGAAGGCATAGTGAAGCTAACAAGATTTCGAAAACGCAATGGTATGGCATATCGAATTTATATCCATCAAGAGTATTTCGATGTGCCAGGTCACATTTATATAGCGTTTGAGCAAGGCAAAAGCTACGCCCTGTACTTCACCCCGCATTCAAGAACCTTGATCTCGGCAGAACAGCTAAACTGATTGAGCACATGGCTACTAGCGTATGTTGCCGTACCCAAAGCCTGGCAGCGGCGCATTCAGTTCATCAAGCTTTGCTCTGTGTTCCAGTACCCACTCTAAGGTATGATGAGATTCTGAGTAAACTCAGTTAAGTCTGTATCGTTAGTATAAAAACTGCCATCAGGCATAATCGCACCAGTCATATCCGCCCCTGTAAAATCTGCGCCAACTAAGAATGCCCCCTGAAATTCGCGTTTGTTAAGTTCGCTCCTGTAAAATTTGTACCAGACAAAAAAGCATCCCGGAGTGAAGCATACTCCAAATCTGCTCCTGTAAAGTCAGATGCCTCTAAATTGGCATCATGTAAGACAGTCATCCGCATATGTGCCCCGCTAAAGTCGGTGTATGGGGCCTGCACTTCGGTAAAAATCGTATTAAAGAGATTTGCGCTACTGAGGTTAGCGACTGCCAGATTTGACTTGCTAAGGTCCAATTCTTTTAGATCCAGAGCTTGTAAGTTTACACCTCGTAGATTCATACCATCACCTGATGTCATCACAATAAGTTTAATGACTTCAGCCCGCGTAAGATCAGCAGCATTGCTTTGAGCAACCGTCTCAATTGGCAGGGCGAAAACGAGAACACCTATACTGAGCAGCAGAAGCAGGCTGATAAGCACTAATTGATTGATTTTGGACATTTTCCCTCCTCAAAACATTGGTTGCGTCATCGTTTTCAATGATGGTATTTTCCCATAGGATATACGATAAGAGGTCATCCTTTATTGCAACATATCATCCCGCATACGACTCATGGCCCTACGCAGAGGATGGCATCCACAGCGGTTTTATGTGAAAATGCGCCTGAATACTGAGCCGCAATCTGAGAGGCAAGCTGCATTGAGCGAACAAACGGACCGACAGTACAACACTCCTGCTTATCAAGGCCAGCGCCCGCTGGATTTTGCACCGTTTACCGATGCGCTTGAAAATTTATCCGATGCACACCGTGAGGAACTTGACCGGTTGCTGGATGGCTGCACCATCCCTGGCATCCAGCAGTTATTTGCCGATGGCAAGCTCACCACATTGGAACTGGCTACCTGCTATATTGACCGCATCCACCGGTATCAATCGCTGAACGCTGTGCTGGAGCTAAATCCCGACGCGCTCGAAATCGCTGCCGATCTGGACGCAGAACGCGCAGCCGGAAAAAGCCGGGGACCGCTGCATGGCATCCCTGTGCTGCTCAAAGACAATATCGCCACGGGCGACCGGATGCACACCACGGCTGGCGCGAAGGCGCTGGAAAACGCCCATGCCGACCGTGACTCGTCCATCGCCATGCGCCTGCGATCTGCCGGGGCGCTAATCCTGGGCAAAGGCAACCTGTCAGAATGGGCCAACTACATGACCAGCCAGTCGGCCAATGGCTTCAGCGTCCTGGGCGGGCAAACCCGCTGTCCTTATGGCCGCTTCGATGTCAGCGGGTCCAGCTCAGGGTCGGCAGTGGCGGTCGCGTCCAATCTGGTGACGGTGGCTGTGGGCACGGAAACATCAGGGTCGCTCATCTCCCCGGCGTCACAAAATTCGGTGGTCACCCTCAAGCCAAGCCTCGGTTTGATCAGCCAGGATCGCATTATCCCGATTACCGCCGCGCAGGATACCGCTGGCCCAATGGCACGCAGCGTGACCGACCTGCCCTTGCTATTGAATGTGCTGGCAGGGTCGAATGCAGACAATCATCACCATGAACTCACGCCGCTGTTCGAGCTGGATTTTACGACCTGTCTCGATGCCAGCAGCTTACAGGGGCGGCGGCTGGGATTGGTGCAGCACGAGAAGGAAATCCGCCCCGGCGACTTCGTGGTTCAGGAGCAGGCCCTCGCGGCGCTGGAATCCGCAGGCGCGGAAGTTGTGCCGGTAGACTTTCCGCTGCAACCGGTCGATTATCTGCCGGTGCTGGATTATGGCATGAAAGTTGGCCTGGATGCCTATCTTCAGGCGACCGGTGCGCCTTTCGCCACGCTGGCGGAGATTGTCGCTTTTAATGCCGAGGATCTGCCTAACCGCGCGCCATTCGGCCAGGATTTACTGGAAAAAGTGCTGGCCTGTTCGCTGACCGCCGAGGAATACGAGGAGATGGTCCACACCAACCGCACCATTACCGGCAACATCATCCGCGAGACGCTGACGGATAACGGCCTTGATCTGCTGATGAGCCTTAATAATTACGCCACAGCGGTCTATGCCCCGGCAGGGTATCCAGCACTGAGCGTGCCAGCAGGCTATCGCGATAACGGCGAGCCAATCGGACTGACGTTTTTCGGCAATTATGCCGATGATGCGCGGGTGGTTCGCGCGGCTTACGCCTTTGAGCAGGCGACACATGCCCGTCGCAGTCCGGCGCTGAGTGGGTGATGAAGACACCGCTGCATAGCGTCCCGGAGGATTACCACGAGGTCAAGCTCCTGGTGGCGACCGAGCGCCAACTGCTCATCCGGCTCAACATCGCCGGAATCGTGCTGGCCGTTGTGGTGCTGCTGCTCATGGACCAGTGGTGGCACACGGCCCAGCGCTGGCGCGGTGTCGCTGGCAGTCCGCTGCTGGATACACTGCCGTTCCTTGGGCGATTGGTGATGGTAGTGGTGATTATCGTGCTGACCTTCGGCCTGCATGAATGGCTGCATGGGCTGGCGATCCGCTGGATGGGACACCGGCCCCGCTATGGGATGCGGTTGGATATGGGGGTGCTTTATGCCACCGCCGACGATGCCTATTTTCCGCGCAACCAATTCATTGTGATCGCGTTAGCGCCGCTGGTGGTCATCACGCTGGGGGGCATGGTGTTGATGCTGCTGGTGTCAGATGCGCTGGCTTACTATATCGGCGTCATGATTGTGCTGAATGCATCCGGTGCAGTGGGTGATTTGTGGATGACATGGGAAGTGCTGCGTTATCCAGCACATGCGCTGGTACGCGACGAGGCCGACCGTATTCGGATTTATCTGCCGCGGGATTAAACGGCGGAAACCAGGCTCTGCTGCTCACTCAGAGACGACTTATCGCTCATGGGCAGTTCAACCCAGAAAATCGCGCCCCCATCGGGCGGGAACTCTGCGCCAACACGTCCCTTTTGCAATAGCACCAGTTGTTTGACAATCCACAATCCCAGGCCAGTGCTGGCTTCCCCACCCGTTGGGCGGGTGCTGAGGCGGCCAAACTCGCGAAACAGTTGATCGCGCTCTTCAGCAGGGACGCCGGGACCTTCATCGGCCACAAGGATGCGCACCAAGTCTTTGCGCGCTTCAGAAAAGACAGTGACCGTCTTCGACCAGGGGCTGTACTTGATCGCATTGCTGACAAGATTGCTGATTACCTGCTGCATCCGGTGCAGATCGGCATAAATCACACCATCCACATCATCAATCCGCAGTTCGATGTTCTTCTTGATCGCCGCCGCGCCAAATTGCAGCACCGCTTCCCACAACAAATCTTCAACCTTGAGTGGTTCAAGCTGCAACCCGAGCGTTGGGCTTTGCAAAGCAGCAATATCCAGGAAATCGCTGAGGATGTATTCCATCGTATCCAACGATTGATCGACATTGCTCAGCATCTTGAGATTGACGTCATTCCGCTCGATGGCTTTATCCAGCAGGAACATCGCCATCCGGATGTTATTAATCGGATTCTTGAGGTCGTGTGAGGCAATGGTGAAGAACCGCTCATGCATCTGCTGGACAGATCGCAGCTCGTTGAGCAAGTGGTCATGATCCAGCGCTTTTTGCTTGAGTGTGATCTGCGTATCGACACGCAGGCGAACGACCTCGCGCACCAGCGGGCGAGTCAGGAAATCCGCCGCGCCCGACCGCAGCCCATCAGCAATCAGATGCTGATTCGCGCCATCCAAAATGAACAGCACCGCAGTGTCTGACCATTCTGGCCGGGACTTGATGGTTTGCAATGACTCTATCACGTTTGTATCCCGTGCATCCGCCAGCAGAACGAGATCGACCGTGCCCGTTTCCAAGGTCTCAAACGCGGTCTGGTCGTTGTCAGCGATGCTGAGATGGTATCGAGGAGCGAACAGGCTTTGCAACAGTGTGACATCTTCCAGCCATGGGTTCACGATCAAAATATGGAACTTTTTCTCATGGTGTAGATATGTGATCATGGCAACAACCGCAGCCTAAAGAAGAATCCACTATTATCATAACCAAGAATTGAGGAAAAGTAAACATTAAGTTTTGTAATCTTTATCATTTCCTTATAAATTCATTGTTTCCCAAGTCAATTAACGCAGTGTCACTGACCAATCACTGACACTGACGATCACACCACCGTCTTTCACAAAGATCACGGGCAGCACGGGTTGATCCGCTGCCACGAAGGACAAGGGTTGGCCGATCTGCTCGTTGTTGAAGAACAATGTGACCGCGCCACTGGTCAGATCTCGTTCCAGGCGAATACGCGCCGTCACACTACCCACCGAGCGCTGGCTGATGTTGCGCACCTCGTCATCTGTACGAGCCGCCAGGTTAATCACCCCCGCCTGCACCAGCGTGACCTGCATCCCAACACTATGCACCGGGTTGGCCGCTTCTTGCAGCATCAGGCCAAAGTAAACATCGTTATCCAGCAGCAGCGGCGGGTTATACGAGGTTAACGTCATCGTCGCTTCCATACGGCGAATCCGGCCAGCGGCGTTATTGCCGTAATAGGTGTCCAGCAAATCCGCAGGCAGGGAGATGTTAATCACTTCGCCAGGGGTATCCAATCCCACGCCAAAGCGCCAGAAGTTGGCATCCACCCCAGTTGAAAATACCTCCTGATCCCAGGGGTAGCTATCCATCTCATCAAAGAGTGCGAACAGATTTTGCTGGCCCTGAAGGCCCTCTGGCGGCAAAGTCGCTGTAGAGG
>JAIOHN010000406.1 GCA_019912985.1 Anaerolineae bacterium
CGATAAATACGATCTGATGCAGCAGTATACGGCTGATGTCTACGCGCTGACTTCCGAAGATGAGCTGGCCGGAGAGAAAACCGGGCAGATGGATGACTCACCCTCTGGTCTGGTCAATCTGCTGGCTCACATCCAGGAATATGCGGATTTCTACCGGGTGATGCTTGGTCCCAAAGGCGATCCGGGTTTTACCGAATCCTTTCGCAAGAATATCGAAAATCGCTTTCGCTTTTTGTTTACGGTTGGACAGGCGGACCAGACTCACAACCCTACGCCGATTGAACTGCGCATCAAGTACATCTCGTATGCTGGTATTGGGGCCATCCGCTGGTGGTTGGAGGACGATCAGCCCTGCACGATTGAGCAACTCACCAACTGGATGAGTTATCTCAGCACGGCCTGCTCAGGGCTGTCATTCCCGCCCAAAGGCGATACCAGCCCAGTCGATGAGATCTGAGTGTTCAGTCCAAGAATACCTTCCATTCAGGGATTGTGACTTCATTTTGCGTATATCTGAGTAGATTTCTTACGCTGTGAGGCAGTTCTGTCCTTTTGTACAGCCAGCTTCCCGTCCTTTGCCCGATGTGCCTGATCCACGCAGCCCCTACACTGGGAGGTGATACACATGAATAAATGAGAGGTTATTGATGACTACCAACGGGACACGGCGTGTGGCGCTGATTACAGGGGCCAGCAAAGGGTTAGGTTACAGCCTGGGCAAGTTCCTCGCCATGCAAAATTATGATCTGGTTGTGACGGCACGTGGCGCGCAGCGATTGGATGAAACTGCGCAAGCCTTCGCTTCCAGCGGCGCGAGGGTCAAAGCGGTGGCAGGCAATGTCAGCGATGCACAGCACCGCCAGCAGCTTTTCGAGGTTGTCAGCGGATTGGGCAGGCTTGACCTGCTGGTGAATAACGCATCAATCCTCGGTCCGCTGCCCATGCCAGCACTGAAAGACTACCCACCTGAAGCACTGCTCGAAGTTTTGAACATCAACATGGTCGCGCCGGTCGCGCTGGTGCAGTCTATGCTGCCTTTCCTGAGCGCCAGCCACGGGCTTATCGTGAACCTGACCAGCGATGCTGCTGTAGGCGGTTATGAAGGCTGGGGCGGTTATGGCGCGAGCAAGGCCGCCCTTGATCTGGTGACGCGGACGCTGGCGAATGAACTGCGTGCGTCAGGCATCGGGGTTGTCAGTGTCGATCCGGGCGATCTGCGCACCGATATGCACCAGGATGCGTTCCCCGGTGAAGATATTTCCGACCGCCCGCTGCCAGATGTCACACTGCCGTTCTGGGCGTGGCTGCTGGGACAAGATCCGCTGGCGGTAAGCGGCCAACGCTTTCAGGCACAGGCTGAGTTATGGGAGACAGCCACATGAAGCGTGAGGCCTTGATTTTTGACCGACCGGACTCGCTGGCAGCAATCCAACCGACTGAGGCACGCGGCATCGCTCGCGATGAGGTGCTGCTGCTAATCAGTTCGCCGAGCGGCCATCAGCACGCTCACTTCTATGACTTGCCGAATTATCTGCGTGCTGGCGACCTGATGGTGATTAATCGCAGTGCGACCTTACCGTCCAGCCTGCCCGCCAGCAGTCGTATCGGCGACTTTACGCTCAATCTTTCCACCCATTACGGGCATGGGATGTGGTTGGCGGAGCCGCGTTGGTCACCTGCCCAGCCCGGCCCACTGCCGCTGGCTGCTGGCGACATTATCTGTGTGGATGGTGTGAACGGGCGGCTTATCGCGCCGTTTCCTGGCCTGCCGCGATTGTGGTTCATCCAATTCGATAGCCAGCTTGAAACAGCGATGGCGCATGTAGGGCAGCCTATCCGCTATGCTTATTTGAATGGTGCGTATCCGCTGTCGATGTACCAAACCGTGTTTGCGACCCAACCCGGCAGTGCCGAGATGCCTTCGGCCAGTTACCCCTTTACCGAGCGTGTGATTGAGGATTTACATGCAAAAGGCATCCAGTTGGCGGATTTGACGCTGCACACAGGGGTTTCCAGCCTGGAAGTGGAGCAGGAGGACATCGAGAATCACCCGCTGTACCCGGAGCCGTTCGAGATTCCCGCTGCCACTGCTGAGGCGATTAACGCAGCCAAAGCCGAAGGGCGGCGTGTGATCGCCGTAGGGACCACGGTTATCCGTGCTGTCGAATCTGCCTGGGCGCAAGGCCGCGTGAAAGCGATCAAAGGCTTTACCCGGCTTTATGTCCAGCCAGCGCGTGGCTTGCATGTCGTTGATGGATTGATTACTGGCCTGCATGATCCAGTGACCAGCCATCTGGCGATGCTGTATACGCTGGCAGGCGAGCAGACCATCAAAGACGCCTATGCCGAAGCAGTGCGCGAGGGTTATCTGTGGCATGAATTTGGCGATAGTCACCTGATCCTTACTCGGGATTGAGCAGGTTCATGTTATGAATGACTGGTATTTTATGATGCCAGGGTCAATAAGCAGCAGTCGCCGGTCAAGCTAAATCATCAGGGGTAATTTCTCGCGTCATATTTACAGGGTTTTCATCACTTGCGCAGGCATGACTATGTTATACTAGCGCATGGATTTAGCGATGAACGTACCCTTATATGATGACTGAACGCACCAATGAGCAGTGGCTGGCCGACCTCACGGGACCACAAGAAGCACAAACACTGGCACTGGCGGATCTTCGTGAACGGTTACAGCGTGGCATCTTCTTTTACCTCAGCCGCGAACGCAGCGACCTTTCCTCTCTTGGCAATCAAGACCTGACCCAGATGGCGGAAGATCTTGCCCAGGATGCCACACTCAGAGTGCTGGAAAACCTGGAAAGCTTTCGTGGGGACAGTCGTTTTACCACCTGGGCAACCAAGATTGCGGTACGGGTGGCAATCAGTGATCTGCGCCGCGCCCGTTATAAAGATTTCCGCCTCGATGAACTCACCGCAGATGATGAACTGCTGCCATTTGCGGCGAACACCTCGCTGAACAGCACCCCTCCAAACCCCGAAAGCGCTGCCGAGCGCGCCGATGTGTTGAAAACAATCAGTGATTCTTTGCGTGATTCGTTGACAGAACGCCAGTATCAGGCATTAGAAGCAGTAGCGCTGCGCGGCGTACCGCTGGAAGTAGTGGCAGAGCGCATGGGAACCAATCGCAATGCCCTTTACAAGCTGGTGCATGATGCCCGGCGCAAGCTGCGCGGTCACCTGGAAGCGCAAGGGTTATCGATGGACTACATCATGAAGCTTTTCGAAAACTGAATGCGTAAGAATTGGATGATTTCTCACGTCCAATAGTTGTGTGAATAGAGGAACGGAGCGCACACCAATATGTCACAGGATCAACTTGATCGCTTGGTGCAGTGCCTGATTACTGCACACGTGGATGATCACATCAATTGTGAATCCTGTGGTGAGCAGTTTGAGTGTCTTGCTGAACAGGCGGCCCAGGGTGCGGACATCAGTGTCATTCTGCCCGCTGTGGAAAAACACCTGGCCTGCTGTTCAGACTGCCGTGAGGAATTTGAAGCCCTGGTTGCGATCCTACGAGCAGAAGACAACGGTCTCATCACTTCTTAAGCGAAACAATTAGCACAACACTACGAGGTTTCAATATGGCAATCAACAAAACCCGCGTTGCAGTGATTGGCTCAGGGCCTGCTGGTCTGACATCCGCACTTTATACGTCACGGGGGCAGTATGATACGGTCGTCTTCGTCGGCAAGCTGCTGGGCGGTCAAATCTCCACCACGCATGAAGTGGAAAACTTCCCCGGTTTCCCTGATGGCACGACTGGCCCCGAATTGGTCGAGGCCATGCGTGCCCAGGCCGAGAAATTCGGCACCAAGTATGTCTATGACATCGTGACCGAAGTCGATTTCAGCAAGGGCAGCCCTTTCTACATCAAGACTGATGGCGGCGAGGAATGGCTGGCCGATGCGGTAATCGTCACGATCGGCGCGAACCCGCGTGAGCTGCACGTTCCTGGTGAGAAGGAATATGTCGGGCGCGGCGTCAGCTACTGCGCCACCTGCGACGGCTTCTTCTTCCGTGGCAAGGAGATTATCGTGGTCGGTGGTGGCGACAGCGCCTTGCAAGAATCGCTGTTCCTGACCAAGTTCGCCAGTAAGGTTACGGTTGTACACCGTCGTGACGAACTGCGGGCGGGGGTATCCCTTCAGGAACGGGCTTTCAAAGACCCAAAGATCGACTTTATCTGGGATACGGTTGTCGAGGAAATCAAATCGGATGCCAATGGCGTGGTCACCAGCGCGACCTTGCGCAATGTCAAAACCAATGAGGCCTATGACAAGCCGGTTGATGGCGTGTTCATCTTCATCGGTTATGACCCGAACAGCGACGTTTTTAACGGCCAACTGGCGACCGATGCTGCCGGTTATGTGCTCATCGACCAGCTTTATCGCACCAATGTTGAGGGTGTATTTGCCGCTGGTGAAATCCATGACAGTGTTTTCCGCCAGGCGATCACTGCTGCTGGTGATGGATGTGCCGCGGCACTGACGACGATCAAGTGGCTGCAAGACCGCGAAGACCAGCTTCAGCCGCTGGACAATGTGATGGTTGAAGCCGGAGACTGATCGCGTTTACGCGAATGTGAATCCTATAGAGGCGCACAGCTACAAACTGTGCGTCTTTTTCTTTGTCTATGGAACCTGACTTTTGGAGAGATGGGGCTGCGGCGCTTTGCGTCCCAGACCGCGCGGCATCAGTGCTAACAGCACGCCGAGTGTAATCAACACACTGCCTCCCCAAAGATTGACTGTCATCTCCTGACCCAGCAGCAGGACTGCCAGCAGCGCCCCCACCAGCGGCTGCGCGAAGAAAAACAGGGAGGCGACAGAGGCATCCACCAGCGCAAAGGCACGATTCCAGAGCCACATCGCTACCGCCGTGGAAATCACGACGACATACAGTACGCCCAGTATTACGCCAGTGTCGATTACCCCAATAGGCCGCGTCGTCAGCTCCACAAGCGCTGCCGGAAGCACGAGAATCAACCCGCCGACCAATACCCAGAAAGTGACCAGCAGGGTATTCATACGCGCGCTGACCTGGCGCACCAGCACCGAATATAAGCCCCAGGTGACGGCTGCCACCGCCAGCATCACATCGCCTGCGAAGGTCGCTGAGCCAAAATCCGCCTGTGTCGGATCAATAATGACCAGCACACCCAACGAAGCCAGTACCACTGCCGCGACCCGCCGCAAGGTGAGGCGCTCATGTAAAATCCACGCGGCGAATATCAGAATGAAAGCTGGCGATGCGGTGGTCACTAGCGCGCCGTTGACGGCTGTTGATTTTTCGGTGCCAACGAACTGCGCCCCCAGACTGATACCGAATCCGACCAGCCCCACACCCAATACGCTGCGGAGATCTGCCGCTGGCGGCATGCGAAATTTCCCCTGCCACCATAGGATGACACCTAGAATCAGCATCGCCATCACGAGTCGTATGGCTAAGAGGGTGAATGGCGGGATTATATTCAGTACCACATCGGACACCACGTACATCCCGCCCCAGATCGCTGCCGCGCTCAGGCCATAGATCGCGCCTCGTATGATCAAATTGTTATCCTTGATGATGGGTCTCTATGCAGGCTACTAGGTTTATTCGACCAACTGCTGGCGCAGGCTTTCAATCTGTGCTTCACTCAGGCCGATGTGTCGCAAATAAGCGACCGCGCCGCCATATTTGGACTCCAAATAGGCCAGCCATGCCTCAATATCTTCCGGCACGGACAGCAGCATCCGCTCAAACTGCTCCATATTGCGTCCGGCGGCACGTGCTTCAGCCCGCAGACCGGGCAGCATTGGCTCACTATAGATGCCGGTCAGGGTATAGTCTTCGCTAATGACTTCTGACGGAACCCCGGCGATACTCAACGCCAGCGCGGAAATCATGCCGGTGCGGTCCTTGCCCGCCGTGCAGTGGATCAGCACGGGAAAGGCCTCATCGGTCATGACATCAAAAACCTGCTTGAACGCCTCGGCGCAGTAATCCACTGCCAGTCGATAAACATCGGCCAGCCGCTCCGGTTGGCCTTGCTCCGGGATACCGGCGACGAGGTTCTCCATCAATGAGATGTTGACATACTGCACCTGCGCTGACTCAATGAAGACATTCGGTGCTTTGCTGATCTCCCATGCATGGCGCAGGTCGATCACGGTCTTCAGCCCCGCTTCGATCAATGCCCGTTGATCTGCCGGGGTCAAACGGTGCAGCGAGTCCGAGCGCAGGAACCGCCGCCAGCGGGTTGTTTTGCCATCAAGGGTCGTGTAACCGCCCAGGTCACGTGTGTTGTAACTGCCTTCCAGTTTCAGGCGTCTGTCTGTCATGTAACCCCCTTTGTCGAAAGCCCCGGTTATTTTATCACCTTTGGCGAACTGAGTGAGCATTTTTCTGTTTGACAATAATCACATTATTATTTATAATTTTTCAAATTATGAAATAAATATCTCTAATTGAAATATATTTCACATGAACCAGGCCATATTTAACCTGCTTTTCGCTGTCTGCCCAACTCCAACGCTGCAAAATCCGGCATTTGCTGGTATCTCTTCAATCCAACGACCAGCAAATTCAAAGGAGCAGGTTTGTGTTTTCCGCTAATGGCGACTACGAACAAATGCGGTTGGTCAGCCGGGTGCTCACCATGTATTACCTGGAGGAGCAGAATCAGGCTGCCATTGCCCGCACACTTGGACTCTCAACCGCCAAGGTGAACCGTCTCATCAAGCAGGCGCGTGAGCAGGGTATGGTTGAGATCAATATCCGCACGCCTTTCCAGCACCTTTTCGATATTGAAAAGCATCTACAAAGCGCCTACAACCTCCCTGAAGCGGTCATCATTCCAAGATTGGCGGATGACCCAGCGACGGTGCTGCAAACAGTCGGGCAGGCGGCGGCGCAATTCCTGCTGCAACATCTGCGCGATGGTGACACCATCTGCATCAGCGGCGGCAAGACGATGAGCGCCATCGTTCAGGCGATTGAACCCCGTCGCCAGTACGATGTTCGCGTGGTCCCGGCGACCGGGGCGCGCCAGGGCAAGCATTACACCGATGTCAATTATCTGGCAGCGCAGCTTGCGGAGAAATTAGGCGGCGAAGCCTACAAGATTCACGCGCCGGTATTCGTGGACAGCGTGCAGGAGCGCGATATGCTGCTGTCCATGCGCCACATTACCGAAGTGCTGGACCTGGCCCGAACTGCTCAGATCGCGTTGGTGGGTGTCGGCTCCGTAATTCCGAAATCCTCTAGCTACTTCGACCTGATGACGGCCATGTCGATGAGCGAGCAAGCCTGGGCGCGTTTGATTCAACGGGAGGATGCCTGCGGTGAGATTTTCGCCTATCTCTACAACCAGAAGGGCGATTTGTGCATGCCGGACTTTAACGAGCGGGTGATTGGCCTCACGCTGGACGATCTTAAAGCCGTTCCTATGGTCGTAGGCGTTGCCGCTGGCGAGGATAAAATGCTGCCGATCTATGGCGGGCTGCGCGGTGGCTATATGAAAACCCTCATCACCGATGAAACCACCGCCCGAGGCGTACTCGAGATGCCGCAATGAGAGGACTAGCCCTGTGAACAGCGCCACTGCCCGTGAAACCACCCTGAGTAACCTCCGCCAGCAGCCGGAAATCCCGGTGTTGATTGTCGGTGGTGGGATTAATGGCGTGGGGTTGATGCGCGAACTCGCCTTGGAGGGTGTTGATGTGCTGCTGGTCGAAAAGGGCGATTTCTGTGCCGGGGCCAGCGCAGCGCCTTCGCGCATGATCCACGGTGGCCTGCGCTACCTGGAAAATGGTGAGTTCCGTCTGGTGCGCGAATCGCTGACCGAGCGCAACCGCCTGTTACAAAATGCCCCGCATTACATCCGGCCATTACCAACCACCATCCCTATTTTTAACTGGTCGCATGGAATCATCGCGGCGGCGCGTAAGTTCTTTGGCTCTTACAGCGAGCCGTATAATCGCGGGGCGGTGCTGATAAAAGTCGGATTGACGCTGTACGACTTGTTTACTCGCCAGCAGCGACTCATGCCCACGCATCAATTTCACTCCTATCAGCAGTCCTTAGCACGTCACCCACGGCTCAATCCGGAGATTGTCTGCACGGCGACCTACTATGATGCCTGGATTTCCTACCCGGAGCGCTTAGGCCTGGAACTGGTGCTGGATGCGGAAGCACTGCATCCTGGCGCGCGGGCCTTGAATTACATGCGGCTGGAAGGCGGCTCAGGCGATGAAGTCACCCTGTGCGACGAACTGAGCGGCGAATCATTCACCGTCAAGCCAAAGGTCGTGGTGAATGCAACTGGTGCCTGGATCGACAGTGTAAACGGTGCGCTGCACCACGACACGACCTTTATCGGCGGGACTAAAGGCTCACACCTGATTATTGATCATCCAGATCTGCTGGCGGCGGTCGGTGATGAGATGCTCTACTTCGAAAACGCCGATGGCCGCATCTGCATCATGTTCGCGCTGTTGGGCAAGGTGCTGGTTGGTTCGACTGATATTCGTGTAGATGACCCGGAGCAGGCTCACTGCACCGAGGATGAAATCGCCTACATCCTCGATTCAATCCAGCAGGTGCTGCCTGGGATTAATGTGCAGCGCAGTGAAATCGTGTTTTATTTTTGTGGGGTTCGTCCGCTGCCTGCTGCTGATGCTCACACCACAGGCCAGATCAGCCGCGACCATTCATGTCGTGTGATCCCGCCATCGGCCTCCATCCAGTATCCCATCTACTCGCTGATTGGCGGAAAGTGGACGACCTTCCGCGCTTTTGCGGAACAGGTCGCTGACCAGCTGCTGGCACATTTCGACCAGCAGCGCCTTCGCAGCAGTCACGAACTGGCGATTGGTGGTGGTAAGGATTATCCCTCGGATGCAGAAGCCTGGATTGCCGATCTCAGCGAGTCCAGCGGGGTCAATCCAGCACGCCTGCGAACATTATTGCAGCGCTACGGTACGCGTGCCGCACTGATCGCGCAGTATATCGCTGCCGGGCAAGACAGCCCCTTGCAACATCATCCCGATTACAGCCAGCGTGAGATCGCCTTTATCCTCCGCGAGGAGCGTGTGCAGCGGTTGGATGATCTGCTGCTGCGGCGTACCACACTCGCTTTTCAGGGCGAGCTGACGCCACCGCTTGTGCGCGAACTGGCGGCCCTGGTTGCGGCGGCGCGCGGCTGGACCGAGGAACAAACCCGCGCGGAGATGGATCGCGCGCAGCACATTTTATCGACGCAGTATGGTGTACAAAACTTAGAAAGGGTCATCGACCATGCGTGACTCCCACAAAGTGCGCTTGAATCGCATGTTTAACGTGTCCGGCAAATGCCTGGATGTCGCTATTGATCACGGTGTTTTTAATGAGTACAGCTTTCTGGATGGCCTTGAAGATGTCGAGAAAGTCGTCGGCCAGCTGGTCGAGGCCGGGCCAGATGCCATTCAGATGAATTACGGCCAGTGCGATGCCTTGCAAACCATCCCCGGCAGGGACAAACCGGCATTGGTGCTGCGGACGGATGTTGGCAATCCGTACAACCCGAAAACCCATCGCGTGATGTTTAACATTCTGCAAAACGCGGATGAGCCGATTCTGGAAGCGATCCGTATGGATGCTGCCTGTGTGGTGGTCAATCTGCTGCTGCTGCCGGATGAACCGGAACTGCATCGCCAGACCATCACCAATATCAGCAAGCTGCGCGGCGCGTGTGACAAATATGGCATACCGCTGATGATCGAGCCGCTGGTGATGCAGGCGAACAGCCAAAAAGGCGGCTATCAGGTGGATGGCGATAAGAAGAAGCTGGTGCCGCTGGTGCGACAGGCGCGCGAACTGGGCGCGGACATTATCAAAGCGGACCCCACCGACGAGGTGGAGGATTATCACGAAGTCATCGAGGTGGCACGCTGCCCGGTGTTGGTGCGCGGTGGTGGTAAGGCGGATCTGCGTAGCGTGTTCGAGCGCAGCTATGGCTTTTTGCAGCAGGGCGCAAAAGGATTGGTTTATGGCCGCAATATCTACCAGCATCCCAATCCTCGGCGCATCGTCAAGGCGTTCATGGCGATGATTCACCAGGATGCCACGCCCGATGAAGCCTGGGAAGTTTACGAAAGCGGCAGCTAATTCGCAAATGGTATGCAGAGGGGAGCAGGTGACAGGCTGCTCCTTATCGCCAGGGGTATTGACTGAAAAGGTTTATTAATTATGAAATTTGAAACCGCTTTTACGATGGATACATCCAGCATCAAGTATGGACCCGGCGTCACGCGCGAAGTGGGCGCGGATATGGCGCGCCTGGGGGCGAAGCGGGTGATGGTCGTCACTGATGCCAATCTTGCCCGCTGCGAACCGGTGGCGGTGGTGCTGAAATCACTTGCCGAGGCAGGCATTGATGCCGTGCTTTACGATCAGGTGCGAGTTGAGCCGACCGATCAATCTTTTAAGCAGGCCATCGCGTTCGCGGTGGATGGTCGTTTCGATGGCTACGTGGCAGTTGGCGGGGGGTCCACGATGGATACCGCCAAGGCCGCAAATCTCTACGCCACCTATCCGGCGGATTTTCTGGATTATGTCAACCCGCCCATCGGCAAAGGTCAGCCGGTTCTCGGCCCGCTCAAGCCGCTGATTGCTATCCCGACGACCGCTGGCACCGGCAGTGAAACCACCGGGGTCGCCATTTTCGACCTGCTGGAAATACACGCCAAAACAGGCATCGCGCACCGTGCGCTGCGCCCGGTGATGGGCATCCTCGACCCGGAAAACACACGCAGTATGCCGCCAATGGTCGCGGCCAGTTCCGGCCTGGATGTCCTCAGCCACGCTATCGAATCGCTCACGGCCATGCCCTACTCGCAGCGCCCTGCACCCGAAAGCCCGCATCTGCGCCCAGCTTATCAGGGAGCCAACCCAATCAGTGACATCTGGACATCACAGGCGATTCGGATGGTCGCAGAGAATGTTGTGCGTGCGGTAGAAGACCCGTCCGACGATGAAGCGCGCAGTCAAATGCTGCTGGCCTCGGCATTTGCAGGCGTGGGCTTCGGCAATTCTGGCGTACATTTGCCACATGGCATGTCGTATCCGGTGTCTGGCATGGTGCGTGATTTCAGACCGGCTGGTTACGAGCTCGATCATCCCATCATTCCACACGGCATGTCGGTCATTTTGAATGCGCCAGCGGTCTTTCGCTTTACCGCCCAGGCCAATCCAGAGCGTCATCTCTATGCGGCCAGCCTGCTGGGAGTCGATACAAGCGATGTACCTGATGAAGCCGCCGGGGAAGTGCTGGCCGATGCCATTATTGACCTGATGAAAAAGACAGGGGTTCCCAATGGCCTGAGTGCGATTGGTTTTACCGAGGCAGATATTGACCGGCTGGTAGAGGGGACGATCCCGCAGCATCGCGTGACCAAGCTCTCGCCGCGTCCGGCCAGTGCCGACGATTTACGCCTGCTTTTCCAGGATTCAATGACGATCTGGCAGTGAGGCGGAGGATCATGGGGCGCTACCTACTGGGCATTGATAACGGCAGCACTGTTTGCAAAGCCGCGTTGTTCGACCTGAACGGACGCGAGCTGCATGCTGCCAGCCGTCAGATTCCCACACAGCAGCCTCAACCGGGCTGGATGGAGCGCGATTTGACGCAGGTCTGGCGGGAAACCGCTGCCGCCATCCGCGAAGTGGTGACGCAGATCAACGCGGCGGCGATCGTCGCTATCGGCTGCACGGGTCATGGCAACGGTGCCTATCTGCTTGATGAGGCCGGACAGCCGCTGCGCAACAGCATCCTTTCGCTGGATACACGCGCGGCGTCTATCGTGGATGACTGGCAGACGCTGCACCCGGTCGTTTTTCCGTCCATCTGGCAGCATTTTTATGCCGGGCAAACCGCGCCCCTATTGGCGTGGCTCAAGCAGCATGAACCAGCGAATTATGCGCGGCTGGGGCGGGTGCTGCTGTGCAAGGACTACATCAATTACTGCCTCACAGGTGAGCAGGCTACCGATTACACCGATGTCAGTACGTCCGCGCTGCTGCGTACTCCCGATAAACGCTATGATCGCACGCTGCTTGATCATTACGGCATTCCCGAAGTCTATGAGGCGCTGCCCCGGCTGGCCCACAGTGCGGAGGTGATCGGCACTGTCACAGCGCAGGCCGCAGCGGATACTGGATTAGCGCCCGGCACGCCGGTTATCGCCGGGATGATCGACATCGACGCCAGCGCGATTGGTGCAGGTGTGGTCGCGCCGCAGCAGGCCTGTATCGTCGCCGGAAGCTGGAGCATCAACGAGGTGATTACCAGCCAGCCCAGTGCCTCGCCTGATCTCTTCTTGACTGCCCCCTTCGCCGCGCCGGATTTGTGGCTCACGTGTGAGGCCAGCGCCACCAGTGCCGCCAATCTGGAATGGTTCGTGCGTCTGTTTGGCGCGGAAGAACAGCGTGCTGCCGAACAGCGTGGTGTCTCCGTGTTCGATGTCTGCGGCGAACTGGTCGATACGGTGCCGGTCAGCGCGGATGTGCCGGTGTTCCATCCCTTCCTCTACGGCTCCAACATGCAGACCGAGGCGCGAGCTGGATTTTATGGACTCGCAGGCTGGCATACGCGCGCACACCTGCTGCGCGGATTGTACGAAGGCATCGTTTTCGGCCACCTCAGTCATGTGGAACGCTTGCGTGCAGCGGGCGCGGATTTCGACATCGCCCGGTTGGCAGGCGGTGGAGCGCGCAGCGCCGTTTGGTCGCAGATGTTCGCCGACATTCTGGATGTGACGATTGAAGTGCCAGACAGCACCGAAACTGGCACACGCGGCGCAGCTCTGGCCGCAGGTGTTGGAGCGGGAGTGTATGCCGATTATGTCGATGCCACCGATCAGAGTGTGACCGTGCGGCAGGTGTATGAGCCTATTCACCAGCGTAGCGCCATCTACCATGCGCGCTATGCCATTTACCGTGAACTGCTGGATGCGATGGCGGTCCCCTGGCGGCGCTTCGTTCAGCAACCGAGTAAGGAGAAAGCCCTATGAGTGCCAATGTTTCACTGGCACCCGACAAACAGATGCAGTCCGCCCCACCCTCACGGGTACGTAAGCTCTTGCAGCGCGTGTGGAAGGCGCGTGCGCTGTACATGCTTTTGGTCCCGGCCATCATCTTTTTCCTGGTGTTTCGTTATTACCCCTACTGGGGATTGAGCCTGGCCTTCAAGGACTTCAAACCAGCGACCAGCATCTTTGAAATGCCCTGGGTGGGTTTTGCGCACTTTGAGCGCCTGTTCTCGCTGCCCGCCTTCTCTCAGGTGTTTGTGAACACGCTCATCATCAGCGGCCTGAAGCTGTTCGTGGGGATGCCGATTCCGATCATCTTCGCCCTGTTGCTGAATGAAATTCGCTTCGCGTTATTCAAGCGGTCGGTGCAGACGGTGACTTTGTTCCCTCACTTTCTCTCGTGGGTGGTGTACGGCGGCATTATGGTGCTGTTTCTGGCACCCGGTGGCATTATCGCGGACATCGCTTCGAGCTTCGGCATTAACGCCAATACGCTCTTGATCGACACCCGCTATTTTCGTGGGGTCCTGGTCATCACCGACATCATGAAAGGCTTTGGTTTTAGTGCCATCCTTTACCTGGCGGCGATGACCTCGATTGACCCGGAGTTATATGATGCCGCGCGGGTGGATGGTGCGAACCGCTTGCAGCAGACCCGCTATATTACGCTGCCGGGCATTACGGGCGTAATTGTGATCGTGCTCATCCTCAACCTGGGCCACATCCTCGATGCCGGGTTTGAGCAGGTATTTGTGATGTATAACCCGGCGGTCTACTCCGTTTCCGACATTATCGACACCTACACCTATCGCATCGGTCTGGTGGAAGGCAAGTTCAGCATTGCGACGGCGCTCGGTCTGTTCAAAGGTGTGATCGGCTTCATCCTCATCGTCGCTTCCAACCAGTTTATCAAGCGCATGGGGCATGCAACCCTGTGGTAAAAGGAGCGAATTCTATGCTCGCAAGAGTTTTTCGAGTCGAAGGAACACGTCTGGAGCGCAGCGAGCGCAGCCAGATCGCCCAGACCATTATCTACGTCGCGCTGATTATCTTTGCATTGATCAGCATCATCCCGATTGTGCATGTCGTCAGCGTGTCTTTCAGCACACCCAACGCGGTCGCGCGTTCTGGCCTGATGCTGGTGCCGCAGGAATTCACACTGGACTCGTATAAATTTGCCCTCAAAGGCGGAGCGGTACAGCGTGCGTTTATGGTCACGGTGTTCATCACTGTGGTGGGCACCGCGCTGAGCCTGCTCACCACAACGATGGCGGCTTACGCCCTCTCACGGGATACCTTGCCTGGGCGCAATGTCTTGATGATTTTCATCATCATCCCAATGGTCTTTAGCGCAGGCATTATTCCAGGCTACATGCTCGTGCGTGATCTCGGCCTCATCAACAGTGTTTGGTCGATGATCCTACCGGCCATGATCAATTCGTTCTATCTCATTTTGATGCGCAACTTTTTCGAGACGATTCCCAGTTCGCTGGTGGAGTCCGCGCGAATTGATGGTGCGGGTGAATTGACCATCCTTTTCCGTATCATGATCCCGCTGGCACTGCCTGCCATGATGACTATTGGCCTGTTTTATTCCATCGCCTACTGGAATGAGTTCTTCCGGGGTGTGTTCTACATCACCGACCCGCAGAACTGGCCGCTGCAAGTGTTGGTGCGCAATGTGGTTGTGCAGGCAGACCTCAACGAATTGGGGATGAGCAACCGCGACCTGTATGGCAGCCAGACCGTGAATCAGCTTACGATCCGCGCGGCGACTATCGTAATTACGATGGCTCCGTTCGCCATTCTCTATCCCTTCCTCCAGCGCTTCTTTATCAAGGGCATTGTCCTGGGCGCGGAGAAAGGTTAATGCACGACCGACCTTAAAGGAGGTGATGCGATACTGAAACCCAAATCAACTACAACAGAGATTATGTTTATTCCGAATAGAGGAGAAGTACTATGAAAAAGCTCAATTTTGTCCTGTTGATGGCGCTGCTGCTGTCACTCGTGGGTGCGGTTTCTGCCCAGGATGACACCATCACCCTCAACATCCTGGCGCGTGGGGATAGCTGGGACCCGAACAACTACTATAAACCGCAGATCGAAGAAGCGGTGGGCATTACCCTGGATTACCGCATGATCCCATCATCTGAGTATGTGGAAGTGCGCAATGTGACGATGGCGAGCGGCGACCTGCCGGATGCTATTCGCGTCAGCCCGCGTGAGGGTGTGTACAGTGAATACGTCGAGGCTGGTCTGCTGCGCCCGCTGAACGACCTGCTGGATCAATACCCTGCTGTTCGTGATGCCTATCCGCCGGAAGTGTGGGAAGCCAATACTTACAGTGATGGCAACATCTATCATATTCCGCGCATCACCGGTTTCTACCCCACCACCATTGCTTACCGCAAGGATTGGGCTGATGCACTGGGGATCGAGAAGCCGACCACCACTGCCGAGTTTGAGGCCATGCTGCAAGCTTTCCAGGAGCAGGACCCCGGCAATCTTGGTGATGTGATGGTTCCATTTGTCCCGAATCGTCTCAGTGGGACTGGCTTCATTGGCTGGATCGACCCGATTCTGAGTCCCTTTGGAGTCAACTACATGACCTGGGTGCCTTCACCGGATGACCCAAGCACCCTGGTGCTGTCGCATACGCTGCCCAGCTTCAAAGACGCGGTGGCCTATGCCCACAGCCTGTACGAGCAGGGCTTGTTGGACCCAACCTGGGGCGTCTCTGAAGAGCGCGGTCTGTTCAAGTTCTATGCCGGTATCGTCGGCGCGACTACTGACTGGCCGCAGTTCGAACACCTGCGCCTGGAAGCCATCCAGAATGCCTTCCCGGATGCCAATGCTGACATCGCTTATATCACCGGTCTTCAAGGCCCTGATGGGACACAGGGTGGCCCGGCGCTGACTCCAAATTCGCAGGATCTTGGCTCTGCGCTGACGACCGCCGCCACCGATGAAGAAGCCGATGCCTTCTTCCGTATGTTGGCGTGGCAGTACACGGACGGTTATCAGTTGATGACAATGGGTGTCGAAGACAAGACGTTCGATGTGGGCGATGATGGTATCGCTCGCCGTCGTGGGCGTGATGCCGTGCTGGAGAGTGATCCAGAATACGACCTGTACATGCTTGATCGCGTGTTCTTTGCCGAGCCACCATACTACTTCGATTACACACGCCAGAATCCAAGCTGGAATGATGTCAGCGACGAGATGTTCTACTATGTCAGCAGCGTCCTGGACCAGGTCAATGGTGTACGTGTCGTCAACTATGGTGTGGATACCAACGACCCGGTGATTCAGGATAACATCCAGGCGATCCAGTCGGTGGTTGATGAATTCACCACTCGTGCCATCCTGACACCCGGTTTCGATATTGATGCTGAGTTCGATGCTTTCCTGGAAACATTGAACCAGAATAATCTGGCTGATGTCACCGCCAAGATCAATGAACTTAACAGCATTGATGCCATTAACGCAACGGTGGACTAAACACGGTCAATGGGGCGGTGCAAAACCGCCCCTCACCGGATAATCTTCTATGGAACGATACGAAACTGATATTCTCATCGTGGGCGGTGGGTCTGGCGGCTTTGGTGCTGCTATTCGTGCCGCCCGTCATGATCCCACCGCGCGCATTTTACTGATCGAGTCGCTGCAAATGCTCGGCGGCACATCAACCGCTGGTGGGGTCAACAACTGGGAGCCGGGTATAGGTGGTCCTGGTGTGCATTACGAGTTGTACGAACGTCTCTCGCAGCAGCCGGAAGCCATCGGTGTTGCCAAAACGGTCCATTTTTATTCGCGTGAAGAACCTTACGGCTTTTCGCGTATTGATCCGGAAAGCTCTTACGAAAGCTCTCTGCGGCGCTCCGCCACGCCGCGCCTGGATTGGCGGCGGGTGCATTTCGAGCCGGAGCTAATGGCGAATCTGATGCTGGAGATGCTCCAGAGCGCGGGTGTGGATGTGCGTTTTGGCACGCGCTTTACCGATGTGCAGGTTAAGGGGCGGCATATCGTCTCCGTGGTGGCACAGCCATCCGATGGTGGCGACCCCTATGAAATCCGTAGCAAACTGTATATTGACTGTTCCGGCGGTGGGCATCTGGCGCGCGCTGCCGAGTGTCAAGTATCGTTCGGTGAAGAACCTTACGATCTCTACGAGGAACCCTCCGCACCGGAAACCCCTGCGCCCATTGTCAATGGCGTCACGCAGGTTTATCGGGTTTCTAAGGTTGATTCTCCCGGCGTTGATCCCCTGCCAGAAGCGGCACAAGCGCCGGAAATTCAGCAGTGGGCCGCCGAGAATAATCCAGCGACGGCGATTACCGAATATCCCAATGGTGACCTGTGCATGAATACCCTGCCGACCATGCAGGGCGCGGAATTTCACGGTCTGTCTTATGAGGAAGCACAGCGCATCAGTCACGCGCGGATGTATGCCCAATGGCACCGGTTGCAAACGCAGTACGGCTTCGATCACTACCGCTTTCACAGCATGTTCCCGCTGGTCGGCATTCGCGAATCGCACCGGCTCGTTGGGCGTTTTGTGCTCAAAGAACATGACGTTCGGGCAGGGCTTCTGCATCAGGAACATGCGGATGAGGTCATCGCCTTTAGCGATCATGCACTGGATACGCATGGGGAACGGCGGGTAAAAGGGCCGAAGCTGGGTGAATTGGAGCAACCTTATGGGGTCCCTTATGACTGCCTGCTGCCGCAGGAGTACGACAACCTCATCACCGCCTCACGTGGATCATCATTTTCACACATCGGCGCATCATCCTGCCGCCTGTCGCGCACGATGATGGCCCTGGGTGAAGCGGCGGGCGTGGCGTCTGCACTGGCATTGGGCCAGAACCAGCTTTACCCGGATGTCTCGATCCCGCAACTGCGCAGCGAACTCGATATTCCCGCTTTCACGGAAAAAGTCATTCGTGAGTGGAATCTGTAATACATACCTGTTGGCGGATACGAACATGGGTTAGGTAGGCCATTCGCCAGCAGGTGTCCCTTGTTACACTACGGCCATTGTGACAATTATACTCATCAATTCTATGCCCAACCCCCAGGACATCTTTCAATTACTGAGAGAGACTTTTCACGAATGGCGTAAGGACGATGTATCGCGCATGGCGGCAGCGATTGCCTATTTTACGGTGTTCTCTATTGGCCCCATTCTTTTGATTGCGACGGTGCTTGTCGGCCAGGTTTTTGGTCAGAGCGCAGTCGAAAATCGCCTGGCTGATCAGATTGCGCGATTCATCGGTCAGGACAGCGCATCATTTATCCAGCAGTTGATCGCCAATGCTTATCAACCTTCGGGTGGCATCCTGCCGACTGTGATTGGGTTTATAGTTTTGCTGGTAGGTGCTACTGGTGTCTTCAGTCAGCTTCACGGTGCGTTGAATACAGTATGGGAAGTCGATCCCGAATCCCAGTTGAAGAAAAACCTTCAGGCACGGTTGATTGGTTTTGGGATGGTGGTGGTGATCGGCCTTTTGATGTTTGTCTTTCTGGCATCAAGCGCGGTGATTTCTTCGCTGGACTACTACTTTGAGGATATTATTCCGCGAACACAGATGATCATTCGAGTGCTTAGTTTTATTATTTCGCTGCTGATCATCACGGTGCTTTTCGCACTGATTTACAAATATCTCCCGGATGCCCATGTGAAATGGTCGGATGTGTGGATTGGCGCGGCCTTTACGTCGATCTTGTTTGTGATTGGCACATCTCTGCTGGGCCTTTACCTGGGGAATGGCGCGGTCAGCTCGACTTATGGCGCAGCTGGGTCGTTGGTGGTTATCCTGATCTGGGTTTATTTCTCCTCACAAATTATGCTTTTGGGTGCGGAGTTTACTCAGGTTTACGCGCGTCAGTATGGTTCCCGTATACGTGGACCGCGACCCGAATCATCTATGGAGCCGAGTAACGCCTGAGGTACAGATGGTAAGTATAACTGGAAACCGGTTTCTTCTTCTTTCGAGAACTGTTTATCAAAAGATGTCCGTCTCTGGCCTCTTACATTATTCACAAAAATCAGGTACGCTTGTTGTAACCCTGAAGATTTAGGGGAATGACAGTTTATTTCGACTAGTATACTTAAGATGTAATGGGACTTTTACAGGGGATGCAGGACTATGTCGATTTCGCTAGAGCAGGGTGAGTATCAAATTGGACGTTATAAAGTCCGGCTTGCACACTTTACCAGCCTGGGGTGGAGTGCCAGTGGCCCCTGGATGCGAGCCACTGTGACGAATCGCCGCATTGTCCTGCTGCCAGATGAACCGCAGGCGATGATTGCCGCATCAGAAATTCCTGCCAGTTCGATTAATCGTGTCTGGAATGCCTGCCTGAGCGGACGCAATGGCGTGATTATGGCCTTGAAGGATCGGCAGCTTCTTTACCTGGTTGTGGAATGGTCACAAGGGCCACGGCTGGAGAAGGATGTGCGAGAAATGCTGGTGCCACCTGCGCAGCCACGTATTGATCCACGCCCGTTCTACAAGAACTGGCTGAACTGAGCGACACATATAACAAATTGTTATGAGGCTGTTAGGCGACTGCGATATAGTGACGAATATTGAGGAGCAGTAAGAAGGTAAGCAATAAAATGTTTGGGACGTTTTCCAACCCCCGGCCAGCTACCGCCCAGCAGAAAAAATACGACGTCCAACTTTTGCGCCAGCTATCCAGCGGGTGGGTAGCCAAACTCCCCATGCTCAATGCCACCGTAACCCGTACAGAGTTAATCTTACAGCCTTATGGCTTCAACCCCCCACCAGCAGCCCGTATCCCTGGCACTTACATTCGCAGGGTGTCGAGTGAGCCTGTTGATGTCTTTCCGGCAATCTGCATCGAAATGCGTGGCGGCAGCAGCTTTTTCCTGATGGTAAACTGGGATCAGGAAGAGGAGTTCGTGAATGCACTCCGCTCCTTCCAGGTGCCTTCCAAGCTGATTCAATGGCTGCCACAGCTACCATCCATCTATGTCCGGCGGCTCATCCGCCAGATCATGACCCTATAAAAGGCGAAGTTGTTCCGGCGGTGTGTCATTTGCTGGACCACCCCCGCTATCTCCATTTCCAGAAGGCCCCGACCCTCCGGCCCGCATTTCCCTTACTTTTTCAATCACTTCTAACAACCGCTTGAAATCTGCTTCCATATCACTCCGTAATCCTGGGTTGCGCAGTGCTGCCGCCGGATGGAAGAACGGATAATATGCACGGTTATCGTCGTAAAGTGGCTGCCCATGAATCTGGGAAATTTTCCCATTTGGAAAGTAACGCGCCATGCTAAAGCGACCCAGGGTTGCGATGACCAGCGGGTCGATCAGCTCGATTTGCTTATCGAGATAAGGCTTGCAGGCGATGATCTCATCTGGCAGTGGGTCACGGTTTTCTGGTGGGCGGTGTTTGACCACATTGGTGATAAACACCTGCTCACGATCCAGGCCAATCAGCTTGAGCAGGTAGTTCAGGTAATCGCCGGAGCGTCCTACAAAGGGTAGACCCTGCTTGTCTTCATGAAAGCCGGGACCTTCACCGATGAACATAATCTCCGCATGGATATTTCCCGCACCGGGTACAGCGTTGGTCGTGCCTTTATAGAGTGCGCATTTGGTACACTGTTTGATTTCCTCAGCAATTTCGGCGAGCGCTGCTGCCCTGTCCTGTGGCATGCGGGTTTACTCCTTCATGAATGCCTGTTCACCCCTCGATTATACCCTGCCCGTCATTCCCCTCCAATTCATAAAATTCACCCGATTTGTATGAAAATAGATTTTACCGTATCATGTTTTTTCAGCTAATACACAAATCGGAGTGACCAAATGAAACTTTATTTGCGAAGGATTTCCTTGATCCTCCTCCTTGTATTTATTTTGAGTGGCACCGTCCAGGCGCAGGGGAATACCCTGACTTATGGTAGTGCTGTAATCGGCAGTTTAAGCAGCCAGGCACCGCTCGCCTTCTTTACATTTAGCGGCAACGAGGGCGATCAGGTGACAATCCGCGTGATTGCACTGGATAGCAACCTTGATCCCAATATCAGCATGAACTCGCCTACACAGCAGCAGCTTGCGATCAACGATAACGACCCATTTGTCTCAGGTACCACCGACGCGCGCATAGATATTCGTCTGCCTGCGACCGGCGTCTATACCATTCTGGTAGGCAGTAACGGCAGCGCGGGTGACTTTGTGGTGCGCCTTGATGGCCGTCCTGAGGAAGACAGCGCACCATTGGAGGGTTCGCCAGTCGAAAACGCGGTGACTGCTCAACCGATCACCTATAGCTTTATCGCCAGCCCCGATTCGCCGTTGGTGCTCACCTTGACGACGGAGACATCCGGCTTTGATTTTCGAGCACTGGTGCAGAACAGCAGCGGTCAGATTATCGCTATTCTCTTTGGCGGCGAGGGCAATCCGGCGACGTTTAGCGTGCCAGTCGGCGATGAAAGTTATCAGGTAGAAATCGCGTCAATGAACCCGCAGATAACGGGTAATATCACTGCCTCGCTGGCGCTTTCTGGCCCGGCAGCGGTGCCGCCACCTGCCGAAACTGAAGAACCGGCTCCACCTGTTGAAACCGAGGAACCAGAAGCACCGGTCACGACCGAAGAGCCAGCCGCGACCTGTGTGGTGCGCACACCGGATAGTGACAACCGCAATGTACGCAGCGGGCCGGGAACTGACTTCAACATCGTCGGCCAGGTTCAACCAGGGCAGTCTTTGAAAGTGGTTGGCGTCAGCGGTGACTGGTATCTGATCGAACTGGCTGAAGGTGGACAGGGCTGGGTGCGCAATGATGTCGTCAGCATCGAAGGGCCATGTGACAATCTGCCGGTCATTACGGATGATGGTGGGTTCGAGCCTGTCACAGCCACACCTACCGCACTCAGCGAGGCAACGGCGACCGCAACTCCATCCCCAGCAGCCGATGAAGTGCAGCCTGCGACGATGACTTTCACGCCTTCACCGACCACCGCACAGCAGCCCACAGCGACCTTTACACCGAGTTACACGCCAACTTCAACCGCAACACAACCACAAGCGATAGCGACTTTTACACCGAGTTATACACCGACCACACCTCCTGCTGCCCAGGTTGCACCCGAAGATGCTCGCTTCAATAACCCGCTTAATCTCGCGCTGGATACCACAGGCTCGGTGACTGATTTTGTCTCGTACCCCGGTGGCGACCGGGAAGATCGTGTGCGTTGGGATATTACGGGCATGAATCAGAATGCGTCACTTTCGGGCGGACGCGCGCGGTTGATCCTTGCAGTCTCGTGCTTTGGCAACAATATAGATCAGATTCAATTCTTTACTGGCGGTCAGACATTTAGCTGCGGCCAGACGATCGTTGATCGCGAAGTGACCGCTGATTCACGCACCGGCAGCGTGGTGATCACGGCGGTGGGCGGCACAGGCACCTATGTGCAGTGGGTGCTGACCGGTACCGCGACACGCATCAACTAGCTTCTTCTCCCAGGGCAGCTGGTTCACACTGGCTGCTCTGCTCTTTTATTCCCCAGTACCATCCACGCGGATACTGCCCCTTACGTCACAATCCGGTATAGTATGACTGTTCGAGAACACGGATATTTTCGATGGATACCAAGCCGATATTGCAATATCTGGGTGTAGAACCGGCTGCGCCTGACCTGTCCCTGCTGGAAAAATTGATCGCGGCTTATGTGCGTCGTGTCCCCTGGGAGAGCGCCTCGCGGATTGCGGCGCGCTACGGTGGGTGGGAGACTTATCCACGCTGGCCGGAAGTTTTCTGGCGGCAGGCCCAACTATATGGGACAGGTGGCACCTGCTTCGAGAGTAACGGGGCTTTCCTGGCCCTGCTGCGCGAGTTGGGTTATGAAGGCTACCGGACGATCAACAACATGGGTGCGACAGTCGGTTGTCATACCGCGCTCATTATCCTGCTTGATGGGCAGAAATGGCTGGTCGACGCTGGCCTCCCGCTGTATACCCCGCTTCCGATTGATCCTGGCGCAATCACAACACGCGAATGCGATTTAATGCACTACACCGTGCGTCCCGTTGGAGCCGATCACTACGAGATTGAGCGTGATCCGCACCCCAATCGCATTGCGTTCACCCTGATCGACAAACCGGTGGATGCGCGTGCTTATCATCAGGCGACGACCGTCGATTACGAGCCTGGTGGTTATTTCCTCGACCGCGTGGTGATTAACAAAGTGATCGACGAGCAAGTCTGGCGCTTCAGCAGTGGCGAACGACCCTACCACCTGGAGACCTTTGTGGATAACCAGCGGGTTGATTATCCGCTGCCAGATGATCCCGCTGCGGCAGTCGCGCAGAAATTCGGTATGGAGCAAGAGATTATTGCTGCTGCACTGGCAGCGTTGATGAAAGGATAATTTGATGATTGAACCCGATTTTTTAACTGAACAGGCCGCGTCGCTTAGCGGGCAGGCGGCTGCGCCAGAGAGTTCGCTGACGCTGTGGTATCGTCAGCCTGCGGTGGATTGGAACAGTGCGCTGCCGGTAGGCAATGGTCGACTCGGAGGCATGGTATTTGGTGGTGTGAACCATGAGCGCATCCAACTCAATGAGGATACCATCTGGTCCGGCGGGCCGATTGACATACATAATCCTGAAGCGCTGGAAAACCTGGATGCCATTCGCCAGGCGCTGTTTAGTGGCAACATCAGTGCGGCTAACCGCCTCGGTTTCTACAAATTCATCGCGCGCCCCATCAAACTGGAACCCTATCAGCCGCTAGGGGATCTGTGGTTGGATATGGGGCATCACGACGTGGTGAGCAGCTACCGCCGCGAACTTGATCTCGACAGTGGCGTGGCGCGTGTATCCTATCGTGCCAATGATGTCAACTACACGCGCGAGATTTTCAGCAGCGCCCCGGCACAGGCATTGGTGGTGCGCCTTACTTGTGACCAACCCGGCAGAGTTGACTGCCGCGCCACCCTTCAGGCTATCGCCCCGCTCGAACCCGATCCACGAGCCAAAGCCGGGGTTCAGGCCTGGACACAAAAATTGGTTGAAGATTCTGGTAACGATCCCACCGTTATCGATCAGATGCAGTCCATGGTCGATTACTTCACCTACATGCCAGAGCCGCATGCGACCCGGCTTGAAAGCAGCCCACAGCAGATCACGCTGCATGGACAGGCGGATAATGGGAAAGGCGTTCGTTTCCAGGCGGTGCTGCGGGCGACTGCGGAAGGCGGCACCATCAACGTTGAGGATGGCTGGTTGAGCGTGAGTGGTGCCGATGCGCTGACGCTGGTGCTGGTCGCTGCGACAGATTTTGGTGGCAAGGACCCGGCGCAGGTTTGCGCAAATGACCTGAGCAAAACCACACGCGCTTATGCCGATTTGCTGGCTGAGCATGTGGCGGATTACCAGTCACTTTTCCGCCGCGTTGCGCTTGAT
>JAIOHN010000407.1 GCA_019912985.1 Anaerolineae bacterium
ATCCCGCACAGCGCCCGCTGGTACTCGGCGTTGTCGTCCAGCCCCTCGTAGTAGCGGCGATACTCCATCAGGAGCTGCGCCCGCTGCGCGTCACCCGTCTCTTTCGCCTGACGGCTCAGGTCATTGATCTTGGTGTCCAGCGTGGCAGGCATCTGCCAGCACACGAAGCGGGCCGGGGTGTTGAGCGTCCGCAGCCAGGTCGCAAAGCGTGCCTGTAGCGACTGCACCCCGTCTTCTGTCGCGTGCAGCATGATATCGAAGGGTTCAATCAAAAATGTCCGTACCTTACTCACGGATAACCTCCTTTAGCGGTTCATCGACAAACACCAGCCCGTCTTCCTCACGGGCATGGGCGAAGGTGATCCACTCGCGCAGGTCGATTTCGAGATCGCCGGTGGGTGGCGCGAACACCCGCGCCCCGTCCAGCCGCACCAGGTCGGTGGGCAATTCCAGCGCCTCGGTCAGCCGCCCGATGGGACTGCGTGGGAAGCGCACCGCGATCAACAGCAGCGTGCCACGCAGCCGGTACACCAGCCGGTTCCACAGCGAAATGCCGCCACGCGGTCCGGTCAGGACGACGATGGCAATCCCCGTCACGACCGCCACTGGAATCGACCAGCCCGGCACCGCCAGACTGAACAGGCTGTAGGTCAGACCACCGCCGACACCCGCCAGCAGCAATCGCTTGAACGGGATGCCGAATACGCCTTTCTCGTCGCGCAGCAGCACGTGTGATTTGAAGTCCGCCGCCACTCGTTTCCTCCTTGCTAAATTCAATGGGGATGGGGTACGCCGCTCACGTGACGCGCCCCACCATGTTTATGCCGATCCTGGGGGTAAATTAGGGGAAGGTGATGAGCGTGGTGACGCTGGAGGCGAAGATGACGAAGAGCAAGCCCATGACCACCTGATTGGCGGCTTTGGGATTGTCCTTCTTCCAGTCCCCAACGATGGGCCATGACGACCCCATGTACATCACACCCAAACCGATGAAGCCGATGACAGCGATCAACGGCGCGATGACCTGTGCAGCAGCCTGCACGTCTCCGAAAAACTGCTCGATGGCGGTAGCCAGATCCACTTGTTGTTCCTCCTCATGAACACGATGTGTGGAAATCGCGGCGGTGGCTCGACCTGACTGGTGCGCCATGACGCTGTATCTTTCAGAGTGTGGGGTCATCCGGCACGTTGGGGACACCCACCGCCACTGCGTTTCCTGAAATGCGAATACTTCGCACACTCAGCGTAGCAAAGTGGGGTGGTGCGACCGTCCGAATTTTCCGGTTTTGGCTTGGGAGTTTTTCGGGATGGGGAAGCAATATTTCGGCCCACACCCAGCACCGTGTAATGTAATTGAGGGATGAAAGCCAGTTGAGATGATATAGAATGATGAGTATGGCAAAAAGGACATTTCACCTCAACGAAAAAGAAAAGAACAGATTTCGGCAACGGGAAGCAGCGAGCGATGATACAAGCGAGATGAAGCGCCTGCAAGCGGTGCGCTTGTATGGCGGCGGCAGAGCCGTGGCCGACATCATGGACGTGACAGGCTGTACGGAAAGCAGCCTGCGCCGATGGGCACAGCAGTACCGTGAGCAAGGACTGAGCGGATTGCGAACCGATTATAGTGCCCCCTCGCAAAACTCGCGCAAGTTAAGCGAGGCCCAGTGCGCCGCTGTACAGCAACGGTTGCACCATTATCGTCCGGATCAAATCCTGGCACCCGCCATGCGTATTGAGACGGGGCAGTTCTGGACGGTGAGTGATCTCGCAATCGCTGTTGAACATTGGTATGGGGTCGTCTATCAGGATCGTGGATTGACAAATATCTACCAAGCCTTTTGTGTCAATCCGTTTTCATTTGACCATAAGTTTAACTTGTTAATTACTTCAATTGCTGAATGGCGTGATGGCCCGAATCGCTGTATGGTACTAGTATGTCGTTCACCGTTGTTGGAATAGTAGAATGCTCGTGCTGTACGGCAGCGTGGTGGCATGTGATAAATATCCCTATTTCTCAGCGAATGCGACTGATATGAAGCTTGGCCATAAAGCTAGAAAAGACCTATACTTTAGGGGAAGTCTCAATCCCGTTGAATGGCTTTTGTCTTGAGGCTTTACTGTGGGCTTAGTAAGGTTGATAAAGCTATCAATATCAGGGAAGTGTCATCTAGCTCAGTTTAACTTACTTCGAGAGTACAATGTACTTGATGTAAATCGACAACACCAACATGAACTCGTGAAATGTTCTTGATGTTTTCAAATACATCATACACATTCCTACTAATTATTGAATTGGATGCAAAAATTGAACAAAAACTCCTTAATTTATCGCATTTACATTGGTGCAACACACTCTCCGGGTAGATTAATAGCTACAATCTTTCTGGTCTATTCTGCAAGTTGGGTGGTGTTGGAACCCATTGTTTCACTTATACCGGAAGCAGAACAGCAATTGATGGGCTTGAATCGGTTTGTGTTCTTAGTTATCTTCAGCTTACTTGCTGGTTTAAGGATTGTTGCACGTGCAAATAGGATAAGTATACAATTTCAAAACCATAGTATAGTGGTTGAATTTGATGATCTCTTTGCAACTGATGATTATAAGGTAATTCCGGTTAGTAGATATATGTACGAGCTTGATGTACATCCTAACAGCCTTCAGTCCCAAGTTATTAGGCGGTATAGAGCGTTGCCGGCAGGAGAGGAGAAGTACCTGAATAGACTCAACTCGGCACTTCAGGATAAATATCATGAGGTTGTTCCTGAGCCAGGTCGATCTGAAGAGCAGTACTTTGGACTTGGTACAGTGACCATCATTGGAAATGAGAATAGCGATCAAGGAGAATTTGTGCTATTGGCACTCACAAAAACAGAGAAACCTGGATATATTCCTGATGATAATTGCAGTGTAACAAACCTCTGGATAGCCTTGGAAAAATTGTGGGAAGAGGTCACTCCACTGCTACGCGAACGAAACATAAACCTTCCTTTGTTAGGCAGTGGCGCGACAGGCATACTGTTGGAACCTAATCATCTCTTGGCGCTGAACGTTCTCGCAATTCTCAACGCAATATTAAAGAGTGGAAGAAAAATAACTACTGGTGAAATCCGCATCATCCTCCATCCGCATTACATTGATCTGATTGATCTTCAGAGTTTCAAACGTACTTGGGCTCAATCGCAATAGATTTACAATTTGCGAATCGAAGCCTAATCCAAATTGAGCAAAGATAGTGTGTTTTGCAATGACAACAGGCTACCAACTCAAGGTTGTGACGTACGTTGAATAATTTCTGCCATTAGAAGTGGATCAATATTACCGCCGCTCAGAATAACACCAACATTTCCTTGTAGAGAATGACTTTGTGCCATAATGGCGGCAACTCCCAATGCGCCAGAAGGTTCAACTACCATCTTTGTATATTTAAATAGGAAGTACACAGAGTTAACGATCTCGTCTTCTGTGACAGTAATCATGTCGTCGACATGTTTGAGTATGAGAGGGAAAGTTATATCTCCTAGTGAGGGCGTACGAGTACCATCTGCTATTGTCTGAGGGTTAGTCACCGTTTGTAATTCCCCAGTTTCAAATGAACGCTTGGCATCATCTGCGGCTAGTGGCTCTATACCAATAACTTTGCATTTCGGAAATCTTTCTTTGATAGCAATTGCGGTGCCGCTTAGCAATCCTCCTCCCCCACACGGTACTAATACATAGTCAAGTAGGGGGCATTGCTGTAGCATCTCCAATGCAATCGTGGCATGACCGCAAATAATATCCAGATGGTTAGATGGTGGAATTAAAGTTTGATTTTCTGAAATCGCCACTCTTTCTGCAATGGACTCACGATCATCCGTGCGGGGATCATAATATACCAAACTTGCGCCATTCGACTGAATCAGTCGTTCTTTTTCCTTAGATAAATTATTTGGAACTATTATATTTGTAGGTATATTAATTTTTCCACATATCATGGATACAGCGACACCGTGATTACCAGTAGAGTATGTAACGATCCCTCGTTCCATCTGATTCGAACTCAGGTTTTTTATGGCATTGAAGACGCCTCGGTATTTGAAAGCACCACCTCTTTGGAGATTTTCGCATTTCAAGTACACTTTCACACCATAAAGATCGTTTAGTTCCTCACAGGTAATAATGGGGGTCTTATAGATCACGCCATTTAGTGTTTGTTGTGCGCTCCGAATCTGAGTGTATATTTCCATTTCTCTTCTCCTCTTGGTGCACCCCGCTAAACAGAGCAACAGGTACTCTCCAATATGATACAATTAGGCACAATGTCTGATCTGTTACATGGTTCCGTGAAAAGTCGAAATTTGCTAAAATCATTAGGGAAATAGGTCACCTCAAAGGCTAAACGTGTTAGTTGATAGAGAATGTCTATGCAAACTATAACCAGCCCTTCCAATAAACAGCATATCTTTGTTTCATATGCAGAGCAAGACGGCAAAGAATTCGCACTAAAACTACATGACATCTTGGAAGCGGAAGGGTTTTCAATATGGCTAAATATAATAGATATAAGACCTAGTCAAAAATGGGATGAAGCTATTGACGTTGCTATTAAAGGCTGCTGGCTATTAATTTTTGTGATGACTCCTGAGAGTATAGAGTCAGAAGTGTGCCATGACGAATGGAGCCGTGCACTTAGCTTCAAGAAACCTGTGATACCCATTATGCTTAGATCTGTTTTGCCTCCATTGCGACTCCACAGGCGACAGTGGATTGACTTTGAAGGAGATTTTGATCAAGGTCTCGCACGACTGCGGCAATCTTTGAGACACCTACAAACCGTAGAGGGTGAGTTGGAAGTGCTGGAAGTTCGTCTGTCAGATTTGCAGGACGAGTTGCAATCAAGTACTGAGGTAAGACGCGAAGCTGTTGCTGCTGAGATGCAGCGCCTGAGAGAACAAATAACCTTCAAGAAAAAGGCTCTTCTCAATCCTTCACAAAAACGAGAATTCCAAAAAGAAAAACTACAGGAAGCAATTAAGCGAGAACGAGATAGTTTTGCCTCCTCGCGCGAGCGTGATCGTCTGGCTGTAAAAACACGTGTAGTTGGCAGTGCGCCACAAGGCCTGACAGAATTCTTCAGAGATCGCATAAACGAAGCGAACAAAATAACTAACATACTGTTAGACACTAATTCTGATTGTCGTGTCGTGAGTATTTACGGAAAGGGAGGGGTCGGCAAGAGTGCATTAGCGTGTGCAATAATGTCGGATCTGGAACGGGATACTGATAATGTAATGGGACTTGTCTACCTTAGCACCAAAAGCGGACATACGATCAATTTGGAGAGTGTTTTTCTATCCTGCGTAAAACTGTTTGAAGTTGAGATTGAAGAAAGACTGATAAAACTTTGGACTAATCCGCGGATTAATATAAGACGGAAAGTTGCGGCTCTGATCGAGGTCTTTGCTGGTCTCTCCACACGTTGCATTGTTTTGTTAGATAATCTCGAAGACATCCTCAATGACCGAGGAGAGTTTACCTCAAAAGATATGCAGGATTTCTTTGAATTGTTCCTTGTTCAGAAACACAACGCAAGGATATTAGTAACGAGTAGAGAAGATATTAGTTTGACTTCTCAGCTTAAGCGTTTTGAATACCGCTTTCCATTGGAAGAAGGCCTTCCCATTGATGATGCAGTTCAATTGCTCAAAGACTTTGATAACGATGGAACCTTGGAATTTGATACTGTTGACAAAGATTGCTTAAGACAGTTGGCAGAAAAGTCTCATGGTTATCCTCGCGCCCTCGAAGCCATTGTAGGTTTACTTGACCAAGATCCATTCCTAACGGCTGACGCATTGCTTGACAACGAAAGCCTTTTCGGCGAACACGTTATAGAACAGCTCGTAGAAGAAGCACAATCTAGACTAGACTCCGATTCTCGATTGGTGATGCAAGCATTGGCCGTATTTGACAAACCTGTTTCTAAAGAGGCAATTATCTTCTTACTAGCTCCGTTTGCTGAGTCTATTGATTTAGAATCGATAATTAAGCGCTTGGCAAGAGGAAGGTTCATTACAATAAAGCGTAGCTCTGGTGAGATCACTGTTCACCCACTTGATCAAACCTACAATTATAGTCAGATTCCAGTTGAAAGTAGTCATGCTTATAATGTATACGCAATGGAGCGGCGTGCTGCTGAATACTACTCCGAATTAGAGTTACCCGCCGATAAATGGGCAAACATTGCCGATCTCGAGCCGCAAATATTAGGCTTTAGACATCTTATCAATGCAAACGAATATGATAAAGCATGCGAACTACTAGAAACCATTGATGAGTCACTTTACATTTGGGGACACTATTCGACTCAAGTTGAACTCAGAGAGAAATTAATTGGGAATGTCGACAGTATGTCTCTGCATGCAACAAATCTCAGTAGCCTAGGTAGAATATGTCATTCTCTGGGGGAGTATTCAAGAGCTGTAGAGTTATATACCGAAGCACTGGCAATTGCTCGTGACTTACAGGATTTACAGCGCGAGACGATATATTTGGGAAATCTAGGCATTGCTAACCATTTTCTAGGCAATATTGAGCCTGCTTTGGAATCATACGAAACTGCACTGAAGATCGCACGTTCAATAAACGATAAACGACATGAAGGGATTTGGTTAGGTACCTTAGGACGTGCATATCATGATATGGGTAATATAGAATATGCAATAGAGTTGAGGGAACAGGCTATCGCGATAGCGAAGGAAATTGGAGATCGTGAATATGAGGGCATATGGTACGGACACCTGGGAAATGCCTTTAAGTATCTAGGTGATCTAGCTAAAGCCATATCTCTATATGAGCAAGCGATTGAAGTTGCTGAAGAAATTAACGATAGAGCACATCTTGGTGTCTGGACGGGCAGTCTGGGTGGAGTCTATCAGTCACTCGGCCAAATCGAAAAAGCTTTGGAATTTCATCAAAAAGCATATAATTTAGTAGGCGAGACTGGGGATAAACAAAGCGTTGCTGTTTGGGTAGGACTCATTGGCATAGACCACCTACTGTTGGGAAATGTTACCTCTGCTAAAATACAATTCATCCAAGCTCTTGAAACCTCAAGAGAAATCGGTGACAGGCGTAGTAGCGTTATCTGGACAAACAACTTAGGTAAAGTCGAACTCTACAAGCAAAACTATGATGCGGCAATTTCCTTGTTTACCGAAGCACTAAATATCGCCCAAGATATAGGATACAAAGTAGGTGAAAGTTATCAATTGATCGGTTTGGCAAGAGCCCGAATGAAGCTTGGAGACATAGAAAAAGCGAAACAAGACTGCGTAAGTGCCCAACAAGTCAAGAACACTGATATACAACATCAGGCAATACTGCTCGTCGGTCAGATTGCCTTACTCTCGAATCAAAACGAAAGTGCAACAAAGTTATTTAGAGAAATAGTAAACGATTGTGAAAGCATGTCTAACAGTTTTCTATTGAGCTATGGTGTTGCCTACTCGTGGGCAGCAGCGGTATTCGGTATTTATGTCTCTACTGGCGATGTGCAATATGAGCGAATTTCACTGCAACAATATGAAAAAGCCGTGAGTCTCTGCGATGCGAGTTTTGTAAAGTGGGAAGCTCTTTTCTTTCTGAGGACATTTGAAAGGAACGGGTTTCTGATAAATGACGATCTGAAGAAACTACTCATAAACTGACCGTATATTGAATGATTTATTATGATCAAAATGGATTATGAGCTAATCGAAAACAAAGCGTTTTTAGAGAACCTAGAATCTTTTATGCACATGTCGAAAGTTCAGATATCTCAACCACTTCGATTCCCAAACCATTTTCTTAGTTCTACATTTCTCAAAATCGGAGGTCGAGTAGTGACTTTCAAAGGCAATACCACTCGTATCGCCTTTCTCTTTCCTACGTTTTCGATAAAGGGACATGGATACATTTTACGCACCTTCCAAAAAGATGGTGGGAACTACTCTGAATCAGTACACACATCATTGGCAGATGAACTCGGCGCAGATTTTGTTGAGGAGTATAATACCTGGGAACAGCATGATAGTGTACAGTCTGATCATCCAATAGAGAATTTACCTTTTACAGTGGGAAGACCTTCATCTTCTGAAGGAACCTTAATTCGAGAAATGCAAAAGACTATATGGGCTAGTGACGATGATGGGCTGTATCCATCAGACATCCACTCCGATAAGTTCAACTTACCTACTTCGTTAGTAGCGCGAGTAGATGGTGTTCCTGTAGGCTTCCTTTTCGGATTTTATAGAATAGCGTGCAATAAGTCGCTCGAAAATCTACTAGGAGAAAAGCGTATATCTATCGAATCCCAACTGATGGGAATTCTACCTGGAAATGAGAAACGCGGAATAGGATATAATTTGAAGATGCATCAGGCAGAGATTGCACGCGAGTTACGCATAGATGTCATTCACTGGACGGTAGATCCTCTGCAGATTGCCAACGCTATCCTAAACTTCAATAAGCTTGGGGCCTTTGCATGCAGCTTTTACCCAAATTATTACTCATTTCGCAACGAGCTTAACCAAGTACCTGCTTCTAGATTTGAAATCGCTTGGCTAGTAAGCCGACGAGTCAAGTCGAATAACATGCAGATCGGACCATGGACTGAGCCTCGTTTGCCAGAGCTTTCTGACTATTCAAGTGATATGCAGGTACTACTGCAAGAAGATCTCAGCAAGTCGCAACAGCTTACCAAAAGCGTCGTAGCTGTCGAGATTCCCGTTGACTGGGTAGGATTGCAGAAGAAAAACATAGCATTGGCGAATCACTGGAGGCTATACACTGATAGGATATTCCAGACTTATCTTGGATTTGAAGAAGATCAATACGTAGTTACACGTGTTGCTAGGAATAAGAAACGATATTTCTTGTTAATGTTCAAATCTGGGATTGTAACGAGAGCAATAGAGAGCGCAAGTCGAATAGTCTAGAGTTTTCGGAGATCAGCGTTTACAATTCACCCAGTAAATTACTTGACGTATACCAACATCCGATTATTGGCTGGAGAAAAGATATGAAGCTCTCGCTTTTCACTAAGTTCTCGAAACTACTTGGCGAATGGAGGCAAGTCATTGCTACAACGAAAAATGACTTCATCCAACGTTTTAATGTCGAGAGCCAATCCGCAGATTATATCAAGCAAGGAATGATGGGTACCCCATAAAATAAGACAACAGTCTGAGACAACAAGAAACCAAAGAGACGATCAGATGAGCCGACGGGTGCCCAAAGAGATCAAGGAAGAAATCGTCAGCAAGGTGCAAGC
>JAIOHN010000408.1 GCA_019912985.1 Anaerolineae bacterium
AAATAATCCAACCGCCTCACCATACCTTCTGGGGCGGTTACGCAGCCTACTTTCAGGACCCTGATGGACATCTGTGGGAAGTCGTCTGGAATCCGGAATGGGAACCACCCAGGGAGTAACTAGTGTTGAAAAAAATAGTATCAGGATAAATACAAGATGGCCTGGCACTTGGCAGTGCATGATTGAGGTTCAAAACCCAGGCAAATCCGCTGATACCGCCGACTATCGCTACACTGGAGGAGTTTCAGCTATCTGCCTACTCATCTTGATGAAATGCTGAGCGCAGAGAAGTCGTAAGATCAACTTTTGTGGGAAGACAGGGAAGCGTGCAAACGCCGATTGAGCGTCTATCGACTGTGGATTCCGGATCGTATACTCTTGTCCATGCCAGCGTATGCGGCAGCCGCCCGCAGCCAGAACATTGTGATACCAGTCTGACTCAGTACCATACGCGAGAGGGATCACGAAACCATCATCAACCGATTGGGCGATGACCGGGGTTTCATAAGCCTTTCCACTCCTGCGACCCGTATGGATGACAAGCGCAATCGGGCTGCGAGGCTTCCAGCAAAGCGGCGTGTGAGTCGATTTAAGCTGTACTTGTTGACGATGCGCAGCACGCTCAGGATGCGCTTTTTGATGCTCATACCTCGATCCTGTCTTCCAGCACAGTGAAGACCTTCATTGTCCACCAGTGACGCAGATGACTTCGCCTGTGATTTGCCGGTTTGCCTGCGAACCAAGAAAAACAATCACTTGTTACAAGTCACAATCCAAATCAACTTTCCATATCATTCCCAATCAACTGCGGATAACTGAACCGACCATCGGGGTCGTAGATCTCTGTGACGCACACAAGATGATCGTAATTGTCGCCGTAGTAAGCTAGTTCTCACAGCCAGGGTGGGAAAGTTTAGAATTCTGTGCCTTAAGTCTGGCGCAGCAAGGCTCGTCATTAATTTTCCTTTTCTTCAAAGGCCGAAAGCAGAATCGTGTTGCCATCTGGATCGTCAATCATGGCAAAGTGCAGATCAGCACTGGGCTTGAAGGGCGCAGCGTGACTGGCGTAGCCGTACCCAATCATTTCATCATATTTGGCTTGAAGGGCTTCCGCAGTTTTGAGGTAAAACTCAAGGATGATGCGGTAGCCGCCAGAGGCCTCAGTTTTGGCGTGATCCCAGCGCCTGTTGTGTTCTTTGGTATTGAGGAAGAAGGTCAAGCCGCTCATCTTGACCTCGACATGCTGCTTGCTTTCGCTGCCTTCGGCGAATTCCACACCCAGCCGCCGATAGAACTCGACGGCTCTGGGCATATCCTCCACAATGACACCCACCATATAAAGTTCCAGGCCCATAATCAGCGTCCTTTCAAATATGATGAAGCTGCGGGTGCCAGGACTAAGTAGTCCGGTGACAGACACCATAGCGAATATGGGTGGCCTCTGTAGAGATCGACAAACTCTGCGTCCACTAAGGCCTGGTATGCTCCTGACTGTGACATCAAGGTTGAGATCGGACACCCACACGAGTGAACGTCACATGCGTGACGCCACTGGGCGAGGAAGTCACCTCAATCCGGTAGTCCTTCTCGAGGCCCTCCAGTCCGTCCCAGAGGCGTACGCCTCGACCGAGCAGGATCGGAACCACCACGATATGCATGTGATCAATAAGTCCGGCAGCAAGGAAGTTGCGGACTACAGTGGGACCACCGCCGATGCGTATGTCCTGGCCGCCCGCTGCCTGTTGGGCCGTCGCGAGTGCCTCGGCAGGTGAAGCATCGATGAAGTGGAATGTTGTGCCGCCCTCCATCTCTATCGACGGGCGTGGGTGATGAGTGAGAACGAATACCGGTGTGTGGAACGGTGGGTTTGGCCCCCACGCGCCCTTCCACTCCGGGTCCTCGTGCCACCCGGGGTGACCGAACTTCCCGGCCCCCATGATCTCAGCGCCGATCCCTGAGGAAAACTGCCGCACGAAGGCATCGTCAACGCCGCCCGACCCGCTGGATTGGTCCCACCGTCGGGTGGCGAACATCCATTCGTGCAGCCTATCACCGGCGTGACCGAAGTGTGCATTTTGGCTCTGACCTTCGCCAGTGCCGAAGCCATCAAGCGAGATCGAGAAATTCTGGACGCGTGTGAGTGACATGGCCTATGATCCTATTTGTTTTGTCATACTGATTCTTCATCTATTGATACCAGGACTAATGCTGGTTGGGATAATTCCACAGATGGGCATAGGTCTTCGTTCAATAGAGCGCTTCAGCAGCCTACAGCATGTTAATGTTCCATGACTGTCAGGAATCGTTGTCCGCGCCCGGCGGTCCGTCAAGCACTCTGGGAACATACTCCAGCAGTTGGATTTTGCCATCGAATGTTTGGCTGGCAACCATGTCCAGGGCAACATCGGGATACCCGTCGTAGATCCGGTCGTGACCGGTGCTCCCGGTGATCACGGGAAAAACGACCACCCGAAAACGGTCTACGAGACCTGCCTTGAGGAGCGACCGGCACAAGCTGAGGCTGCCCAGGGTGGTCAACGGGCTGCTGCCTTCCTGCTTCATCTTTCTCACAGCCTCAATGGCATCTGTACTGACCAACCGGGTGTTGGCCCACGACAATGGGGGTTGCAGCGTCGAGGAAAACACCACCTTAGATGCGTTGGTTACCTCTTCCATGCCAGTGCCCTCATCGGAGAATCCAGACATAAGCCGGTAGGTGTTCGCTCCCATTAAGTGTGTATAGTCGATTTTGGACTGCTCACCAAGCCAGCCGAGATATTCGGGACCTTGCAGCCCCCAGAAACCGGGCCACCCTTTTGCGGCCCCGTAGCCATCCAGGGAGGTGATGAAGTCCACTAACAGTTCTTGCATGAAAGCTGCCTATCCTCCAGGCTGAATTAAATCGTTCTCGCTATCGTATCTGATTGGAGTAGATATGTCTTGTAAAAATTCAATCAGTTGGCAGGTTGCGGAGAGACAGTTGATCGGTCAATACGCCTTCAGTACCGCTCAACCTTCTAACCAGGTAGTGATCATACGCGGGCTAACATGAACGTCCACATGACGGGCTGACTCAGAACCCGGGTTGATGAATTTGTGGGGCGTCTCCGGCGGAACCACAACAATCTGTCCCCCAACGGCATCAATCATGGTATCGCCGACGGTAAATGTCAGGCATCCATCCTGCACGATGAAGACCTCCTCATAGGGATGTTGGTGCAGGGATGGCCCCTTTCCAGGCGGCGTATTGCTGATGAAAAAGGAGACATTGGCGTCCCCATGAAGATAGCCTTCAAACTGCCGCGAAGTTTCCCCTCCGGGAAGATCCACCTTCTTTACTACGGTTGTCATGTCATTTTCTCCTCTGCCACAGCACAGGCAAAGTTACTACCCATAGTCTCCATATTGGGCTTCACGCCGCCTCATTCTCGTTGACAACGCCCTATGTACGACAACACAGATCTCACGCGGAGTCTTGCGGTTGATAACGGTGTAGAACAGCACCTGAACTAAACGTCCTAGTATCCAGGAGCTTGAGCGTATTGACACCCATATGCTCGAAGATGCGCGTCCCTTCTCCGAAAGTGAATGGATACACCAGAATGCGCACTTCATCCACGAGGCCTTTCTTGAGCATCGTATGCGTTAGCTCACCCACGCCGTATTGCAATAAACCCTTGCCTGGTTCTTGCTTGAGCTTTCTGATCTCCGCAGCAACATCCCCACTTATTAGCGTAGCATTCCAATCAAGCGGCTCCTCCAGCGTGCGGGATGCGACGTATTTGGGCATACTATTGATCTGGTCTGCCATCTTCCCTTCCATGGTCGGCCAGAGTTGGGCAAATCCTTCATAGGTCACCCTCCCCAGCAGGAGCGCATCTGGCATAAACAGAAGATCGTCGAGATACGCCGTGACATCCGGGCTATGGAATTGAAAAATCAACTTCCAAAAATCGTCATTATCCGCACCCATGATTCCATCAAGCGACACTTCAGCCTCTATAATTACTTCTCTCATGTTTAATCTCCATTTGGCTGTAGCGGTTTATCGAGGCATCATAGCATATCAATGAGAGGATTGTCTTGTAAAAATTCAATCAGTTGGCAGGGTGCGGAGGGAGAGTTGATCGACCAGAGCGTCTTTAGCAAAGACACGGCGGCGCAAGTGGAGGTAACCTGTGGGGCTGTGTCCGCTGAAGGCCACGAAATCCTTGTTGAAGTGGGATTGGTCGTAGTAACCACATTGTTGTGCGATCCGTGTCCAATCGACAGGTCGGGTCGGATCAAT
>JAIOHN010000409.1 GCA_019912985.1 Anaerolineae bacterium
ACGAGGATGACACCTTCTACGATCTGTGCGATGAATACGGCGTGGCGATCTGGCAGGACTTCATGTTCGCTTGCGGGACCTATCCCGCTTTTGACGCGGAATTTATGGCAAATGTAGAAGCCGAGGCCCGCGATAACGTGCGGCGTATGCGCCATCATGCCTGTATGGCGCTGTGGTGCGGCAACAATGAGCTGGAACAGGGGATGCCCAGCCAGGAATGGAAAGAATCCCTGAGTTGGGAGCAATATGGCAAGTTGTTTGATGTGCTGCTGCCGGGGGTGGTGAAGCAGCTTGACCCGCAGCGCGATTACTGGCCGTGCAGCCCACACAGCCCGCTCGGTGATCGCGAGGACTGGATGAACCAGGGCTGGGGTGATACGCATCTGTGGGCGGTGTGGCATGGCAAGCAGCCATTTGAGTGGTACCGCACACGTCAGGATCGTTTTTGCAGCGAATTTGGCTTCCAATCCTTCCCCGAACCGGCAGTGATCAGCGATTTTGCGCCGCCGGAAGATTGGAACATCACCAGTTATGTGATGGAGTATCACCAGCGCAGCGACATCGGCAACAGCACCATCATCCATTACATGCTTGATTGGTTCCGCCTGCCGACCTCGTTTGAAGCCACGGTCTGGCTCAGCCAGATTTTGCAGGGCATGGCGATGAAGTACGCGGTGGAACACTGGCGACGCCACATGCCGCGCACCATGGGGACGCTCTACTGGCAGTTGAACGACTGCTGGCCTGCACCCAGTTGGGCTTCGGTGGATTACAAAGGCAACTGGAAAGCCCTGCACTACATGGCGAAGCGTTTCTATGCGCCGCTGCTGGTTTCCGGTGTTGAAGATCCAGCCACTGGCAGCGTTGCGGTCTATGTCAACAGCGACCGCCAGAAAGCCCTATCTGGCATCGTGCGCTGGACACTGACCACCGCCGGGGGCGCGACCATCGAAACTGGCGAACAGACGATCACAACACCCGTCAACGGCAGCGCAAAGGTGGCGACCCTTGACTGCAACGCCGCGCTGGGTAAATATGGCGCGCGTGACCTGCTGGTGTGGCTGTCGCTGACCGTGGAAGGCGAAGCGCCATCGGAAAATCTGGTGTTGTTTGCGCGGCCCAAGCATCTGCAACTGGTCAATCCTGAACTGAAGGTAGAAATCAGCGGTGCTGGTGAGGGACAATACGCGGTCACCGTCACTGCCCAGAATCCGGCACTGTTCGTCTGGCTGGAACTACCGGGCGCGCGCTTCTCCGATAATTTCTTCGACCTGCGCCCCAGCCAATCGAAACAGGTGACGATCACCAGCGATAAGGACCTGGCGGCTATCCAGCGCGATCTCAAAGCACAGTCGGTGGTGGATACTTACCAGTGATATAATGGCAGCGGAAATTTACTGTAAAGGATGAAACAATGCGTGAGGAAGTAACAACGCTGGCAGGTGGATGTTTCTGGTGTATTGAAGCGGTGTTTGATGAACTTCAGGGTGTGACCGATGTCGTCTCCGGCTATTCCGGTGGTCACATCCCGAACCCGGATTATAAAGCAGTCTGCACGGGTGCAACCGGCCATGCAGAAGTGATTCAGGTGACATTTGACCCGGATGTGATCAGCTTCAAGGACATCCTCAAGGTGTTCTTTACCGTTCACGATCCGACGACGCTCAACCGGCAGGGAGCCGATGTGGGTACCCAGTATCGCTCGGCCATTTTCTATCACTCGCCGGAGCAGAAAGCCACGGCGGAGGAAACCATTGCCGAACTCAATGCCGAGGGTTTATGGGATAATCCTATCGTGACCGAGGTCACTGCCTTCGAGAAGTTTTACCCGGCTGAGGCGTATCACCAGGAGTTTTATGCGCGCAATCCCTATCAGGGATACTGCCGCGTTGTGATCGCGCCGAAGGTCGCCAAATTCCGCAAGGAATATATGGATCGCCTGAAAGCGTAACGGGCACGTCAGCAGGGCTTCCCGCGCGGAAGCCCTGCTGGACTGTCACCACACATCTTGATGCATCCCCATGATTAAGTCATCAACCATAACAACTAACTCGGGATTGTGGGCAAAGTCGAGTTCAACACCATTGATTTCGGTAAACTTTTTGCTGTAAGAGGCGAATTTCCTCTGATCATTGATCTTATAATAAAAGTACGAGAGTATCGTAAACGTAATACCCATAAGATACTCATCATTATTCAGATATTTTGTCGATTTTTCGTAGTATCTCTTTGCTTTGCCAATGTTTTGGCCCACAAATTCACGATTTCCCATCATTAAGTTTATAAAAACAAGTTTTGCTCTCAGCCAGGATTTTCTATTGCATAGTTTACTTATATCGTCGTAGATCTTTTCTACATTTTTTGAATCGCCTGATCGAATATAAATCGAGAGTAGTAGTGATAGTGTTTTGAATTCACCATCTGAGTCTTTAGATTTTCTTCTATATTCGAGCGCATCCTCAAGATATTTTCTCGAAGCTTCGAGTTCATTCTTTTGAAAGAATACATGGCCTAAATTGTGAAGCGAATGTGCAGTATGTATCCAGTCATCCGTTTGCTGAAAAATGTTTAGCGCGCTTTGAAATAACGGTATGGCTTCGTCAAATCTCTGTTGGTGTGCGTAAGTAATTCCTAAAGAATTTTCCGAGATCGCTTTTCCGTGAATATCACCCATTTCATCACGTAACGCGATCGACTCGATCAGTAACTTTTCTGCTTCGGCGTGCTCACTTAACTTTTCTTTGATGAGCGCATATCGATTGAGCAATATCGCTCTATCTCGTGTGATGCCATTTGCCTGTTCAATATTGAGGGCTTGTTCTATATATGTAGCAGCTTCTGCAACTCGGTGCTCGTATGGCGCTGTAGAGTAGAGGGCCGCTAAAGCCTGCAACACAAGAAGGTTCAAATTTGAACCTTCATCCGTGTTAGCAACATCAGAAACCAGTGTCAATGTATGTTGTAATGCGGATTCAGCTTGCTCAAATTGCTCCGTGCTGTGGAAATATGCGCCTCGGTAGTAGTAGTTGTATGCTTTTGCGAGAGGATCATCATTTTCAAGCGAAATATATTTCATTACCTCATGCGCATTTGCGTGATCGCCGTGTTCAGCGTAGTAGTTGGCTAAGATAAATGCGAGCATGGGATACGAATTTTGAATATTATTTTCTATCGTAATATTGAAGGCATTGGATGCCAGATTGACGCTAAACGGTATTTTTTTGTATACACAAAGTG
>JAIOHN010000410.1 GCA_019912985.1 Anaerolineae bacterium
ACGTTCAGAAGCTGCGGGTGCTGGCCGCGCAGGCAGCGGTCGTGGTGGAAAACACGCGCCTCTACCGCAACGGGCAAAGCCGTGAGGTCGAACTGGCCGGGTTGCAGCAGATTACCCATGCGATCGGCGCGTTCAGCCAGGAAAGTGAATTCTTCCGCGAGATTACCACCCGCATCGCCCACATGATGGACATCGCGATGTGCGGCATTCTGCTCTATGACCAGCAAAAGCACCGTCTGGTTGCGCAGGTCCCGTTTTATGGGGTCGATGACCCGCTGATTCAGAATTATTACATCCCGCTGGACCCTGGCAGTGTGTTTTATGAAACCTGGGTCGAAGAAGATTATTGGTACACCAATCAGGTGAGCACCAACCGGCTGGCAATCAGTGCGGGGCTGGAGCCGCTGGCGACCGCGCTTGGTGTGCGCCAGACCATGCTGGCGGTGATGTCAGTCGGGGACCGGCGTCTGGGTGCGGTACAGATTTCGAATAAGAACAACGATGAGGATTTTACGGATAAGGATGCGCGGCTGCTGACGATTTTTGCGGCACAGGCGGCGGTGCTGGTGGAAAACTCGCGCCTCTACCGCCAGATTCAGCAGCGCGCCGACGAAGCTGAACGGCTGCACAATGCCTCGGAGGGACTGCGGCGGGTCGCGGAACTATCCGGCATGATCATCACTGCCGATGAGCCGTTTACGCCTGTGCTGGCGGAGATCGCGCGCCTGACCGGTAGCCCAGTCGTGTTTATCAATCTCATCGAACAGCACACATCCAATCTGGTTATTAACCCGCGCTACGTCTTCGGCGCGGAGTTGAGTGAGCCAATCATCCACGACGCTTATGCGCCCGGTTTCAGTAAATCAGTCGCTATATCACACCGACCGTTTGTCAGCAACGATGTGTTGCATGACGATCAGGTGCCTGAGATTTATCGACATATTGCGGAATTAATTGGCGTCAAGCGAGTGGTGATGGTGCCATTGATGATCGGTGATCGCAGCCTGGGTGAATTGGGCATCGCCAACCGTGAACGCCGCCCCTACGATCAGGGCGACCAGCGGATGCTGGTGGCAGCGGCAGTGCAAATCGCAGCTACGCTGGACCGGTTGACGCTCTACCAATCGACCGACCAGTATCTGAGCCGCCGTATGCAGGAACTGGATGCGATTGCGCGGGTCAGTAATGAGCTGACACTGACGCTGGACCTCGACCGTATTCTGGATGTGATCCGGCAGGAAGCCAGCCGCGCAACAGGCGCATCAGGGAGTACGGTGGCGCTGCTGCTGCCATCGTCCCAGTGGAAAACGGCTGATCAGCCGGAATTAAGCCGCCGGGTTGGCAACAGCCGGGTGTTCGATCAACTGGCGGAGGTTGAACGCGCCGCAGCCACACGCGGCGTCGACTCGGTACTGATTGAGGATTACAGTGATCACGCAGATATGGCCCCGCTGCCTGCGAACGCTTCATCCGCAGTGGCAGCGGCCTTCATGTATGCCGATGAAGTGGTCGGTGTGCTGCACATCTATCACGATGAGCCGGATGTATTTGACGAACGCGCTGCTGGATTCGTGCTCACACTGGCGGCCAAAGCTGCCCTGGGATATGGCAATGCTGTGCGCTACCAGGAACAGATGGAGCGCAGCCGGCTGCTTCAGCGCCGTGTGGAGCAGTTGAATCAGATTTTCGAACTGGGGCAGATGATTCACACCAACACTGACCCGGTGACACTGATGGAGGCGATTGCCTACAGCATTCAGCAGAGTGTCGGCTTTGATACGGTGTTGATGCTGCTGTCTGACGAAGAAAGCGGCACCCTGCGCCGGGTCGCTCATGCGGGCCTCCCCATTGATGTGTTTGAGAGCAATCGCAGTCAGGTGATTGCCACAGACCAGCTTCCGCTGATCATGCAGCAAGACTATCGTATCAGCGAGTCGTATCTGTTCCCGGCAGAGAATCAGGCCGATTGGGGCGACCACTTCAGTTTAGCGGCACTGGATACCAATTATCAGGGCCGCCGTGTGATTGAGGGGCAGAACGAGACCGATTGGCACAATGGCGATATGCTGATGGTGCCGTTACATGGTTCCAGCGGGGCACTGGTTGGCCTGATCGTATTGGACTCGCCGCAGGATAACCAGCGGCCCAACCGCCATACGATTGAACTGCTGGAAATTTTCGCGCATCAGGCGGCAGCGACGATTGAGAATAACCGGCTGTACCGCGAGAGCATTAACAGCGCAGAGCAGGAAACCCAGCTCAACGAGGTGATGAAAGCCATCTCCTCGACGTTGGATATTGAGACGATCCTGGGATCGGTGGCGCGCGGTGCGCTGCGCCTGATCCCCTTCCGTAATATGACGGCTGTGCTGCCGGAGCTGGATGGTGAGGGCTTCCAGGTCATTCAAATTGAAGTGCAGATGAATGATGTTCTCGACTTCACCCGCGAAACCCGCGACACGCTGGAAGGGACCGCGTTAGGGCGCAGTTTCGAGAATGGTCAGCCCTATGTCTACCATGCTGGCTCGGAAGCAAGCGCGGCGTATGGTGACTTGCAGGCGTGGTATCAGGGTGGTGAGCGGACGACCATGATTGTCCCGCTGCTGTCCGGTGGAACGCCGATTGGTGTATGGCATCTGGGCAGCGATCTCATCGAAGCCTTTGGGTTCCAGGAATTTTTGCCGCTGATTCAACGTATGGCGAACCTGACCGCAGTGGCGATCCAGAACGCGCGCCTGTTTGACGAAGCGGTCAATCTACGGGTCTTCAGTGAATCGATTGTGGAATCGATCCAGCAGGGCATTATCGTGCTGGATAAATCGCTCAAGGTGATTTCGGTCAATCATTTCATGAAGAGGCGTTACGCCTGGAACGATGATGCCATCGGCAAGGACATCTTCGTCTACAGGCCGCAGTTGATGCCTATTCTGATGAAGCATGTGCAGCACACACTGCAAACGGGCGAACCGCAGGAGCGCACCAGCCATCATCTCACGATGGAAAACAAGCGCCGCACCAGTAATTTCTATACCTACCCGCTGGGAGATGCTGCCAACGTGCGTGGTGTGGTGTTGATGGTGGAAGACATCACCGAGCGCGCCAAGCTAGAGCAGGATATTCAGGAGCGTGCCAACCAATTGGCAGCCCTCACTGAGGTTTCCAGCCGCATTACCGCCTCGCTCGATTACAATGAGGTGGTGGCCCTGGCTCTCAGCGAAATGCAGCGCATTATCGCCTTCGATACGATGACGTTCTGGCTGCGTGACGAGGATGAACTGGTGCTGCGCGGCGCGCAGGATTACCAGGATGATACAACCCCGCCGAGTGTGCGGGTACAAATCAGCACCCACGAGCGCCTGAATCAAGTGGTGGAGACACAACAGGTCCACACAATCAGTGATTTGCAGGGCTGGGACCGGCTGCCCGGTGAAGATGAAGCGGCCAGTTGGATGGGTGTGCCGCTGGTCAATCAGGGCGAGGTGATCGGTGTGATCGCCGTGACCCGGAATGAGGTTGGCTTCTACAATGCCCAATCGCAGCAGGCAGCGCTGGCCTTTGCCAATCAGGTGGCGGTGGCGCTGGCGAATGCCGAATTGTTCCGCGAGGCCGAAAACCGGACGCATCGCTTGAGCCTGCTCAACCGTGTGTCGGTTTCGCTCGGACAGTCGCTGGATAGTGAAGACATCCTCGAAATCGCGCTGCGCGAGATTGCTCAGGTACTGAATGTCGAAAAGTCGCGTGGTCTGGTCTTTGACCGGGATGCGCAGGTCGCCCGTGTGATTGTCGAAAATCCACGGGGCGACGCGCCGCCTGATGAGCGTGTTGACCTGAAATCCAGCCCTGCTTACGACTATATCCGGCACCATGTCCAGTCGTTGGTTATCTCTGATATGCAGAATGATGAGATCGACCCTGCTGTTCGTGCCGAGCTGGAACCCCGTGGGATGCGCGCTTACGTGCTAATCCCGATGGCAATCGGTGGGCAGGTGATCGGCGCGTTCGAGAACTACGTGAATTTCGTGCCGCGCCGCTTTGATCTGGAACAACTTGATCTGGGGCGCATCATTGCCAATCAGGCCGCGATCGCTATCCAGAACACGAACCTGCTGGAACAGACGCTGGCGCGCAGCTTTGAGCTGGAAACCCTGCTGGAAGCTGCCCAGGCGACCTCGCTGACCCTCGATGTCGATGAGGTGTTCAAGAGTGTCGTGATTCTGATGATGCAGGCGCTGGATATGGACGACTGTGCGCTGATGATGTGGGACGACATCGACAACGTGCTGGAAGTACAGGTTGATGTCAGCCGTACAGACGATCCCTCACGTATTATGGAGCCAGGAACCCGCTTCAATCTCTCATCATATCCAGCCAAGCTGGCTGCCCTCAATCAGCGCGAAGTGCTGGTGATTAATGAGGACAGCCGCGAGAAATTCCCACGTGAGTATACGCAGCTGCAAGAAACGGGCGATGTGGCACAGATGCTGGTGCCGTTGGTGGTGCGCGACCATGCCATCGGCCTGATGCAGTTGGAATTGATGTCGGAGTACCGGATGTTCACCCACCGTGATGTTCGTCTGGCGCAGGCCCTTGGCTCGCAGGCTGCGACCTCGATAGAGAACGCCCGTCTCTCAACCGAGACCGCCAATCGCGTGGAAGAACTCTACGTGATTAACGACCTCAGCCAGCGGATTTCGGCCACCATGGACATCCATGAGATGATCGATGTGGTGCGTGACCGTTTGCCGGGTATCGTGGGCGTCGAGGAAATGTATCTGGCCCTCTACAATGACGAAACCCAAACCATCACCTTCCCGTTGACGGTGCGCAGCGGCGAAAGTGTGCATGTTCCACCTCGGCAGTTGGGCAATGATGAGGTGTCGTTCATCATCCGCAACCGCCGTCCGCTCAGTATGGGCAGCGACTACTTCGGCCCGGATGAACTACGCCGCAGCCTGGGGATTACCTCCAGCGAGGGGGATGTCAAAAGTTATCTGGGTGTGCCGTTGATCGCAGGTGATGAGGTGGTTGGCGTGCTGGCGGTGCGTGACTCGCGCCGGACACGGGCTTTTGGTGTCAACAGCCAGGGTATTCTCACCACGGTTGGCGCGCAGCTTGGCGCGGGTATCCAGAACGCGCGCCTGTTTGAGAAACTACAGGCCTGGAACCGTGACCTGGAATCAGTCATCGCCAGCCGCACCGAAGAACTGGAACAAGAGCGCGACCGTATCGACACCCTGTTCCGTATTGCGTCGGAACTGTCGCGGACGCTGGACCTGGGCCGGGTGCTCAACCGTGCGCTGGAAATGGTCGCCACAGCGGTGGATGCGGATGACGGTGCGATCATGCAGATTGACCCGACAACGGACCGGCTCAACAGCCGCGCCATGCTCAACAAGCGTGACACGCTGGAAATCAGCATCAATGATTACCAGCATCCTGCTGAACAAATTGGCAACTGGCTTATCCAGAATCAGGAAGAGCGCGGTATTCTGGTTCACGATCTGGCGCAGATGGGCCAATGGGACTTACCCGAGTGGCAAAGCGCCATGGCGGTGTTGTTGGAGATTAACGACGATGTCCATGGCGTGATTGTGCTGCTGGGCCACCGCAAGCGCATGTTCAATGAAACGCACATGCGTGTGGCTAGCGCCGCCGCTAACCAGATCGCCGCCGCTATCAACAACTCTGACCTGTACTATATCATCCGCGATCAGGCTGAGCGGCTGGGTATGCTGCTGATGACAGAACAGCAGGAAGCGGAAAAGAGCAACGCCATCCTTGAAGGTATCGCCGACGGTGTGATGCTGGTGGATGCGAATGGCAAGATTATCCGCTTTAACAGCGCGGCAGAACGCATTCTGACGCTGCCGCGACGTTCAGTGGTTGGGCAGCCGTTCAACAAACTAGCTGGCTTACAGGGATCTTCTGCATCGCACTGGCGTGATCTGATCAGCGAATGGCAGACTTCAAGCGAAGACCGCAACCCCGAGCAGTTCTACTCCGACCGGCTGGAACTGGACGGAAAAGTGGTCAATGTGCGATTGTCGCCGGTCCATACCGACGATCAATTCCTGGGCGCGGTGCTGGTGTTCCGTGACATCACCAAAGAGGTTGAGGTGGATCGCGTAAAGAGCCAGTTTATCGCCAATGTGTCGCACGAACTGCGCACACCGATGACCAGCATCAAGGGCTATGCGGATTTGCTGCTGCTAGGGGCAGCGGGCAATCTCTCCGGCCAGCAGGAGCAGTTCCTCAACACGATCAAATCCAATGCCGACCGTCTCAGCATTCTGGTGAACGACCTGCTGAATGTCTCGCGCCTGGATTACGGCAACGATCAGCTCAAGCTGGAAACCGTGGCGCTGGGTTCGCTTCTGGAAACCGTCATCAACGGTCAGGAAAAGCGTGCGCAGCATGAGGAGAAGGCGCTGGAAGTCCATCTGGATGTACCGGACGATTTGCCTTCCATTCAGGCCGACTCGAACAAGTTGGTGC
>JAIOHN010000411.1 GCA_019912985.1 Anaerolineae bacterium
AAGATGATGTAACGCACACCAGCCTGCCGTTCGACCCCAACTTCTCGACCGACCAGAATGATGTGGTCCGGGCGATGTTCTACGGCCTGGGTTCCGACGGTACAGTCGGCGCGAACAAGAACTCGATCAAGATCATCGGCGAGAACACCGACAACTACGCGCAGGGTTATTTCGTCTACGACAGCAAGAAATCCGGCGCGATGACAGTCTCGCATCTGCGTTTTGGGCCGCGCCCCATCCGCTCAACCTACCAGTTGACGCGGGCGAATTTCGTAGCGTGCCACCAGCCGATTTTCCTCGAAAAATACGACATGCTCAAAACCATCGAGCCAGGCGGCACCTTCCTGTTGAACTCGCCGTTCGGCTCGGATGTGGTCTGGGATCAACTGCCCACCAACGTGCAGCAGCAGATTATCGACAAAAACCTGAAATTCTACGTGATTGACGCCTATCAGGTGGCGGGTGCCGCCGGTATGGGTGGGCGCATCAACACAGTGATGCAGGTCTGCTTCTTCGCGATCTCCGGCGTGCTGCCGCGCGAACAGGCGATTGAGGAGATTAAACACTCCATTCGCACCACTTACGGCAAGAAGGGTGAGCGCATCGTTGAGATGAACCTGAAAGCCGTGGATCAAACACTGTCGCATCTGCATGAAGTTCAGGTCCCGGCGACCGTGACCAGCCACATCTCGATGATGGAAGCTGTTCCGGCCAATGCACCTGAGTTCGTCCACGACGTTCTGGGCAAGATGATCGCTCAGCAAGGCGATCTGCTGCCAGTGAGTGCGCTGCCGATTGATGGTGTGTACCCAAGTGGCACCACCCAATACGAAAAACGTAATCTGGCGCTGGAAATTCCTGTGTGGGATCCCGAAATCTGCATCCAGTGCGGCAAATGCGCGATGGTCTGCCCTCACGCCGTCATCCGCATCAAAGCTTATGAGCCGGAATATCTGGAAGGCGCACCGGAAACCTTCAAGGCGACGGACGCCCGCGACCGCGAATGGGCCGATCTGAAATACACGATCCAGGTCGCGCCAGAGGACTGCACCGGCTGCGGTATCTGCGTCGATGTTTGCCCGGCCAAGAACAAATCTGCGGTGGGCCTAAAAGCCATCAACATGGAATCACAGCCACCACTGCGCGTGCCGGAAGCCGAGAATTGGGAATACTTCCGTCAAATTCCGGAACTCGACCGGCGCAAAATCAAAGTCAACAGCATCCGCCAGCAGCAGGTCATGCAGCCGCTGTTTGAATTCTCCGGTGCATGCTCGGGCTGTGGCGAAACCCCGTATATCAAGCTGCTTACCCAGCTGTTTGGGGACCGCACTGTGGTCGCCAATGCCACCGGCTGCTCGTCGATTTACGGCGGCAATTTGCCCACGACACCCTGGAGCTACAACCAGCAGGGACGCGGTCCGGCCTGGGCGAACTCCCTGTTTGAGGACAACGCCGAATTTGGTCTGGGGATGCGCGTCTCACTGGACAAGCAACTGGAATACGCAACTGAACTGCTGAAATCACTGGCTCCCGAAGTAGGGGAGGGGTTGGTCGAAGAAATCGTCAGCGCCCCGCAGCGCGATGAAGCCGATATTTATGCCCAGCGTGAACGGGTTGATGAACTGATGGCACGGCTGCAAAACATCGACTCGCCAGCCGCACAGCAACTGCTGCCACTGGCACAGAACCTCGTCAAACGCAGTCTGTGGATTGTCGGCGGCGACGGTTGGGCCTATGACATCGGTTATGGCGGTCTTGATCATGTGATTGCCAGCGGGCGCAATGTCAACATCCTGGTGATGGATACCGAAGTGTACTCCAATACCGGTGGTCAGATGTCGAAAGCGACGCCACGCGGCGCGGTCGCCAAATTCGCCGCAGGTGGTAAACCTGCTCGCAAGAAAGACCTGGGCCTGATCGCGATGACTTACGGCAGTGTCTACGTCGCCTCGGTCGCGATGGGCGCACGGGATGAGCAAACCCTGCGGGCCTTCATCGAAGCAGAAGCCTACGACGGCCCATCACTGATTATCGCCTACAGCCACTGTATCGCACACGGCATCAACATGGGCACGGCGATGCAGAACCAGAAAGCCGCTGTGGAGAGTGGTCAATGGCCACTGTACCGTTACAATCCCAACCGGGCGCTGGAAGGCCAGAATCCGCTGACGCTGGACTCACGCAAGCCGAAGATCCCGGTCGAGAAGTATATGTACATGGAAAACCGCTTCAAGATGCTCACCAAGAGCAATCCAGAAGTCGCCAAAGAGCTGCTGGCTGAAGCACAGGAAGATGTTGAGGCACGCTGGGCCTACTATGAATACCTGGCGTCCCGTCCCGTCGAAGCGGTGAGCAACGGTCACGTGGCCCCGCAACCCGAGCAGAACTGACAAAGATAAGCTTATGCAGGGGCGTGGAAAACCACGCCCCTGATCATCCGAGGATAAACGATATGGACCTGACTACTACTTATCTGGGCATGAAGCTGCGATCACCGCTGGTGGTATCAGCCTCACCGCTGTCAGAAGAAATCAGCAACATCAAACACATGGAAGACGCCGGGGCAGGGGCAGTGGTGCTGTATTCGCTGTTCGAGGAACAACTGGCGCTGGAGCAGTACGAGCTAAATTATCACACTACCCACGGCACGGAGAGCTTCGCAGAAGCGCTGACCTATTTCCCGGAGCCGGAGGAATTTCATGTGGGGCCAGAGGGCTACCTGGAGCATATCCGTAAAGCCAAAGAAGCAGTCGATATTCCGGTGATTGCCAGCCTGAACGGGACTTCACTCGATGGATGGACCGACTTTGCCAAGCTGATCGAGCAGGCGGGGGCGGACGCGCTGGAACTCAACCTGTACACCATCCCGATGGACATGAATGTCTCGGGTGCGCTGGTGGAGCAGCGGGACATGCAGGTGGTTGAGGCCGTCAAGCAGGCACTCAGCATCCCGGTCGCCGTCAAGCTCAGCCCATTCTTCAGCAACATGGCCTTCATGGCAAAGAAACTGGATGAAGCAGGCGCGGACTCGCTTGTACTGTTCAACCGCTTCTACCAGCCAGACATCAACCTGGAAACACTCGAAGTGTACCCGCATGTGCTCTTAAGCACCTCGTATGATATGCGGCTGCCGCTGCGCTGGATTGCCATCCTGTTTGATCGCATCAATGCCGACCTGGCCGCGACCAGCGGTGTGCATCAGGCGAAAGATGTGCTGAAGATGGTCATGGCCGGTGCCAATGTCACGATGATGGCTTCCGCGCTGATGAAATATGGAATTGACCATATCCGCACCGTGGAAACCGATCTCCACGCGTGGATGGTCGAGCACGAATATGAGTCGATCACCCAGATGCACGGCAGCATGAGCTACCGTCGCAGCGGTGAATCGAATGCCTTTGAGCGTGCGCAGTACATGCGCGCAGTATCGAGCCTGCCGCCGGAATTTCTTCCATAGCAGGGCGCAGGTAGTTTATAACAGCGTTCACTAGGAGACTGCGCGACTGGCTTACGATAACGCCGCAGTTTCTCAGATGGGTTTTGGCGAGTCCGGGTGATGCCGGGCTCGCTTTTGTGTTCGTAAAGGTCCCGCATTTGATAATCAACCTTGCTGGCTGAGAAGTAGAGAAAAACGATGTCCATGTCCTTCAAACTTCTGGGTTCAGTTGTCCTGGCCGCTATCCTGCTCACGGTGATGTTCACTCCGGCACACGCGCAGCCCATCCCGGACATCGACCAACCCCTGGCCGAAATCCATACCGATAAGCACATTTATAAACTGGACTGGCATCCCGATGGGAGTGTTCTGGCTGCCGCTTCAGATAATGGTCTCACGCTCTATGATGATTCCCTGCACACCATCACCCAGCGTTATCCTGGCGAGCGGATCTACTCGCTGTCCTGGCATCCAGACGGTACGCAGCTGGTTGTGACCCACGGGGATAACCTCGACATCTGGCAGTGGGATGGCGTGCAGTTGACCCCACTCACCACCCTTGAAGGTGATAATCCTCAGATCAATGTCCTGTGGAGTCCCGATGGCACGCGCCTGGCCTCAGTCGACGGTTCATATATTCGTCTGGCTGCTTCATGGGATGCAACAATCAGGTTCTGGGATACCACGACCTGGACACTCACCGCCACTGCAGATGGGATATACCAGTTTGCCCAGAGCCTCCCGACGGTCAACCAGATCGCCTGGGAACCCAACGGCGCGCCCGAACTCCTCGTTGTCGGCAACACCATCTTCCTGCAAAATGGCGAGTACCTCATCGAGACTACCTCTCGAATTCGTTTCATTGATGCCAATACTGGTGCCAGAACACGAGTCATCCCCTTGACCGTAGATAATCTCACAACAGCAGTTGCCTGGAGTCCTTCCGGAGACCAGATCGCGGTCAATAATTCAGTCGATATGTCATTCTATGATGCTGTTACAGGAAACAATATCACTGCAGCTTATACATTCGCTCAGGCAACCAGTATCTCCTGGAGTCCCGATGGACGTTACGTCATTGGCTATACTCGAGTTTATGATACAGTCGAGAAAAAGCATGTGTTTTCTTATGCGAATCCACCGCTGGCATGGGTTACAGTCGTAACATGGCATCCTGATGGCAGTCAGATCGCCATTGGCTACACAGAAGGCACCATCCGAATCGAAGATGCGACGCTCTTGCCCGGTTTTGAGATGCCACCCACGGACCGTGCAGATATCGACCAAACAATAGGGGATGGTGATAGGGGCAGTTCAGCAACCATCAGGGATATTGATTGGAGTCCTGATGGAACGAAAATCGCTGTGGGGGATAACACCGGTCTGGTCCACATCCTGGAAGCTTCGACTGGTCAGGTACTGTCCAGCGTTCAGTTCGGTGATGCTATCCGTGCACTAGCGTGGCATCCCACCAATAACGCACTTCTCGCTGTTTCCTCACTAACCCGAAATAATTACAACGCAACAGTGTTTATTCTGAATGTCATCACGGGTCAGACTGTCTTGACCATCGCCACTACGGCTGAGGATATTATCCCTCTGGATTGGAGTCCGGATGGCACCCGGCTTGTCGGGGCGACTGGATTTATTGCCAACACGGTAGCCTCTCGAGATATGCTGGTATGGGATACCAGTAGCGGTCAGATTGTTATTGAAGCAAGCCTTGGACGAAACAGTGTCATAGCATTGGCCTGGAGTCCCGATGGCAATCTGATCGCAAGTGCGGGCATCGACAATATGATTACCCTCTGGGATGCGGATACGCTGACTGTTGTCACTGAACTGGCAAAAGATATTGGGCTTATCCGCTCAATTGATTGGAATCCCGACAGCACGCAACTTGCCAGCGCGATCTTTTTTCCTGACAAAGTAATATACATCTGGGACATTTCGACAGGGCAGGCGGATCTCATTATTCCAGATGTTGGTGTATCTGAAATCGCATGGAGTCCGGATGGCACAAAACTTGCAGTCGAGGTATCAGAGGCTGAGATGCCGATTTTCGATCCTGCTACTGGCGAGATATTGATGGTGATTGATCAAGGCACAACCGCTCTGGCGATAGCCTGGAGTCCAGACGGACAGCAATTGGCCTTTGGCAGTTATGTTGATGACATTACGATTGTGCGCTTGCCCACGGCTCCCGAAGTCTCGCCCGAAGCAGAGCACAGGTAGTTTGTAAAGCGTTCACGAGGAGACTGCGTGACTGACTTACGATAACGCCGCAGTTTCTCAGATGGGTTGTGGCGAGTCCGGGTGATGCCGGGCTCGCTTTTGTGTTCTTACTGGTCCCATATTTGCGACTAATCTTCGATCGTACAGGACAAATATCACTAATCATGAGACATCCCATCGTGTAGGTGGTATCTTTATACCGAATCGCCCCTCTGGTTTGGCGAAAATTCCATGAGCGTTGAGAATCCCAACAAGGAGCGAAAAGATGACCATACTCGTGCTTGGTGCAACAGGTGCGACGGGACGTTTACTGGTGAAGCAGCTGCTGGATCGTGACATGAACGTCAAAGTCATTGTCCGATCCCCGGAGAAACTGCCCGACGCGATCAAAAATCACAGCAATTTATCCATCATCCAGGCAAGTGTTCTCGACCTTGACGATGATGCGATCGCTCAGCATGTCAAAGGGTGTGGAGCTGTAGCATCATGTCTGGGGCATAATCTTAATCTTCGAGGTATATACGGTCAGCCACGCAGGCTTGTGACCGATGCTACTCGCAGATTATGCAATGCCATCAAAGCCAACAACCCCGATCAGCCGGTCAAATTTGTACTCATGAACACCACTGGCAACAGTAACCGCGATCTCTCAGAACCAAGCTCGTTTGCGCAGAAAGTCGTTCTCGGGATTCTGCGTCTCGTGCTGCCGCCGCAGGTCGATAACGAAAAGGCTGCGGACTATTTGCGCGTGGAAATCGGTCAGAACGATGATGTGATCGAGTGGGTAGTGGTTCGCCCTGATAATTTGATTGATGAAGTTGACGTGACCGAGTACGAGGTATACGCATCACCGATCAGAAGCGCGATATTTGATCCAGGTAAAACCAGCCGGATTAACGTAGGTCACTTCATGGCTGAACTGGTCACTGACTCCGATCTATGGCAGCGGTGGCAGGGACAAATGCCTGTGATCTACAACAAGGGGGCAGAGGCCTGAGAGAATATCTCTGCCTTTAGACCTCCGATCTGAAGCGTTTTCGTGACTGCAAAAAGCCCATTTCGGCTTATGGTTACACAACTAGTATAGAAGTGGAACCTGTAACTTAAAGGCTTTTTCGCGGCTTTCGCAGGCCGGAATCACCACTGCGACAAAAAAACGCGGCACCGTTGGACTAATCCGTCATTGGGCGCGAAAAGGATGAACGCTGGCGGGGTGAGTCAAAGTCCCCCTACTATGATTCCACAAATCCTGCTGGCGGATCGAAAATGGCTTTGCGGCGCTGATACAGACGTTGACGCGCGGACTCAATATTCACCTGCGGCAAGTATTCTTCGATCAAGGCGAAGGTTTCTTCGGCCAGCGTGTCGAATGTCTCCGCTGCGTCATCTGGTGGGCCGCACAATAAATCGCTGATGCGCTCGTAAAGCCGGTCGGGCTTGAGTGTGAGCTGCGCGCATAATTCGCGCAGGCGCTTATAGTCCGGGCGGTGAATGCGGTTGAGCGCGCACAACAGGCCGATGATGTCCTGTGTCCCGCCGACCAATGTTCGATAGACCAGCAGCCAGTCTCCCCGGCTGATGTGCATCTCAAGACTGGGCTGCATCCGCACCAGATGCCCCTCGGCCACACGTCGTGCCAGCTCATTGGGATATTCACGCGCCCTGCTCTGCCATTCCTGTACCAGTTCCGCCCCATGCAGGACGCGCACCCGCTGAATGGAATACAGCACTTCGAGCTTGTGTCCGTTGGTGTCGTAGCGATGGGTGACATCATCCAGAATGCGCTCCATCGCCTCAACCGTGCGATGGTCAATATCCACTTTCAGGCCGTTTGGCAGATAGAGGACATCTTCCCACAGCAGGCCATCCGCGCCGGGTGCATCAAAAGCCTGGATAATGTCCAGCTGCTCAAACTGCAGCGGCAGACCAAGTGCGGATTCCAACCGTGCCAGCGCCTGACGACTTTCAGCCTCCCCTACCCTATCCTGCCAGAAGACCGCCAAGTCCACATCGGAAAAGGCGTCACCACCGCCACGCGCGATTCCACCGACCAGCACAATCGCTTTTACCTGGGGATAGGTCATGTAGACTGAGGCAATACGTTCGGCGACTGTCACACGCCAGCGGCTGGCTGTGTTCATTTAGCCCCCTACCCTACTCGGCAGCATCCGGTTCACAACTATTATTTTATACACTCAAGTGATTATAAGAGTTCATAAGGGACTTTAGGTATTCCAGGTTTTCTTGCGGTAGCCTTGAAAAATGCGCTCCACAGGTGTCCAGCCGATGTAATGCGGTGCAATCCAACCTGGGGCCGGTGTGAGCTTCTCGACATCCAGGTAATTATCAACGCGCACCACATTCCAGGCATGAATCACGCGCCCTTCCCCAATGCATAATCCCACATGCCCCCAATTCTGATAAGTCTCGAAAAGTGTGCCGAAGCAATCATAAAACACGAATGCGCCCAGCGTCGGGGGCTGGCCGAAGTTTTGCCGTGCGTCATAGATTTCAGCCGATTCATGGGCGGAACTGCCACCAAAGACCTCGATCTGATTGCTTCGCTCGTAAGCATCCTCAACGAAAGCCAGACAGCGACCCGCATAGGCATTGTTGCCAAGATGGGTCTCTGCCCATTGAATGGCGTTGTCGATATAACACCTGAACGCATCTCCCATTAGCGCTCCCTGCCTGTAGCGACCCTCAGTTCATAAACGGGCTGGCACCACGCCGATGTCCAGCCCGTGATCTATGGATTATGCCGCCCCCCCCACTTTCGCCACCAGGAGGATACAGGGTTACTCGTTGCCTGCGGATTGGGTAGTGTCATGTTCGATTTCAAGCACGCCTTCCGGCTGCTGGCGGAACTTCTGCGGCACTTCGTCGCCGGCGGGGCCGCGTCCAATCGAGATCCCGCCATCGACAAAGTAAAGCGCGCCAGTGACAAAGCTGGCTTCGTCGGATGCCAGAAAGGCGTACACATTGGCGACTTCCTCGGTGGTGGCGTGACGGGCCAGCGGTGTAGCCTTTTCAATCATCTGCTCCATCTTTTTGGTCATGCCGCTTTTGGATGGATTGTGCCATGAGGTTTCGGTCGGGCCGGGGCAAACGGCATTCGCGCGCACACCATGTTTGGCCTGTTGCAGCGCGACGCCACGCGCCATCGCAATCAGAAAGCCCTTGGTGCCACCATAAGGGGAACAATTCGGCTGACCGATAGTCCCCGCCTCGGACCCGGCGAAGAGGACATTGCCGCGTGTCCGCTGTAAATGGGGCAGCGCGTAACGTGTCATCAAAAAAGCGGAACGGACATTCATGCGCACCATATAATCGAAACCCTCGATCGAGAACTCCTCGGTCGGCGCGGTTTCCTGAAAGACCCCTGCATTATTGACCAGCACATCAATCTTGCCGAACGCATCCAGCGCCGTCTGGACACAGGCACGCGCCTGTTTCTCCTCAGAGACATCGCCTGCAAATCCTATCGCCTCGCCACCATTGGCATTGATGCTCGATACCACGTCGTTAATCGGGTCGCCGGGCAGACTGTTGACGACCACCTGCGCCCCTTCGTATGCGAACTTCTTGGCAATCGCCTCGCCGATGCCAGTGCCAGCCCCGGTTACAATCGCGGTTTTTCCTTCCAATCGACCTGTCATCTTCCTTCCTTTTCACGCTACGCCTACGCATCATCTCCACCCTACCCCAATTTATGACCGATCAGCAGGCCCTTACGGGTGACCACATCCCAGCCCACTTTGCCCATTTTGGCGGTTTACCCATTCGGCTGATGCTAATATCCACCCCCTGGGCCATGTCGGACTATGACCTAGCCTGCTACGCTCAAGTTATAATGATGCAAAAAAGGATTTGATCATGACGCAAAAACAACTGGGCGCTGCGGATACGCTGCTCAAAAATGGCGAAATGAAAACCTTTGAGATTGACGATAAGAAGATTTTGCTGGCACGAGTCGATGACGAATACCACGCACTGCAAGCGACCTGCACGCATTACGGCGCACCACTGGAAAAAGGTCTGCTCAAGGGCGATACCATCATCTGTCCCTGGCATCACGCCTGCTTCCGCGCGGTCGACGGCGATTTGCAGGAACCCCCTGCCCTCTCGCCACTCAAAGCCTATCCGGTCTCTGTGGCGGATGGTCAGGTGACGGTGGACACCACACCCATTGAGCGAACCACGCCCTCACCTGAAGACGGCGATGACAGCAGCACTTATGTGATTGTCGGCGGTGGGTCTGCCGGAAACATGGCGGCAGAAACCCTGCGGCGCGCTGGATTTGGCGGCAAGGTCGTGATCCTCAGCGCGTCCTCGAATCTGCCGGTGGATCGCCCCAACTTCTCGAAGGATTACCTGGCGGGCGAAGCCGAACCCTCATGGATCCCGCTGCACGGCGAGGACTGGTACGCCAATCATGGTATTGACCTGCGGCTGAATAGCCCGGTCAAAACCATCAACCTGGACGAGCGTCAGGTCCAGCTCAATGATGGCAGTGTGGTTTATGACCGGCTGCTGCTGGCAACCGGTGGCACGCCACGCCAGTTAAGCTCTGTGCCGGGTCATGACCTGGGAAATATTTTTACGCTGCGCACGTGGAGCGATGCCGACCATATCCTGAAGGCGGTCGTCTCTGCCAAACGGATCGTGATTATTGGGGCCAGCTTCATTGGCATGGAAGCGGCTGCCCATCTTGCCAAGTATAAAAAGGATGACGATGTGGACATCACCGTCGTCGGGCAGGAATCCGTGCCTTTTGTAGCGGTGTTGGGTAAAGATGTCGGCCAGATGTTCCAGGAGACGCACGAGAAGAATCGCATCAAGTTCCACCTCAGCACTTCTGTCGAGGAATTCAAAGGCGAAAGCAACTATGTGACTGACGTCAAGCTCAAAGACGGCACCACCCTACCGGCGGATGTAGTCGTGGTTGGCATTGGCGTTCGCCCAGCCACTGATTTCCTCAACAACAGTGGCATCGAGCTGCATCCGCGCGAGAACTCGGTGCTGGTCAACGAACATCTGCAAACCAGTGATCCCAATGTCTATGCCGCCGGGGATATTGCCCGCTGGCAGACAGACGATCAGGACACGCAGCGCGTCGAGCATTGGCGCGTGGCCGAACAGCACGGCATGGTCGCTGCTTATAACATGATGGGACAGACGGAGAACATCAACCAGCATGTGCCTTTCTTCTGGACCAACCAGTGGGATATTCAACTGCGTTACGTCGGCCACGCCTCAGATTGGGACACGACCATTTTTCGCGGCCAGCCTGATGAAAAAGACTTCATCGCCTTCTATGTGAAGGATGGCAAGATGCTGGCGGCGGCGGGCTGCAACCGTGATCGTGACATGGATGCGCTGGAATTAATCCTGCGTGACAGGATGCCGTTGAGTGTCGAGCAAATGCGGGATAGCGCCTTCGATCTCGCCCAGTACGCAACGCAGTAAACGGCTCCAACATGGCGGGCGAAATGCCCGCTTTTCCCTCACTTCCAGTAGAACAAATATTCTTTTGGATGTATAATAGAGGTATCTCTACTATGGAGGAATCCTTCGTGAACAGCATTGTAAGTGGTCAATTTGAGCTACTAGACGCCATGCATAACTTGCGCGATGGCGTACTGAATGAACTCAGCAGTGAAGACCTTAAATTTCATGTCGAGAACAACCCGACTTTTGGCGAGTTGTTCGCTCAGGCAGCCAATGTCGAGCGAGCTTACACCCAATCCTTCAGAACCTTTCACATGGATTGGAGCCTGCTGGGAACGCCGCCCACAGTGGACATCTACGACCCGGCAACGCTCAAGGCGTGGTTCAAGCAGCTTGATGCAGATCTGAAAGCCGCACTCGAAGCATTGTCGGAAGATGATGTGCAGACCAAGACGATTGATCGCGGCGAATTCACGCCGATGATCTTCCAGCAGTTCCATATCTACCGCGAGGCGCTGCTGATTATTTACGGTCGCCTCAGCATTTACATGACCGCTCTCAATAAACCGCCCACGCAAATGTGGAAAGAGTGGGTCGGCTAAGTGAAGTCACATCGGGGGCAGTCATTGGATTGCCCCCTACCCCCTCACAGCGCAGAAACGCGGCTTTGCGCACGCTGGATAAACTCCGGCAGCAAGTGAATGCCCCACCCTGGCCTATCTGGAACCGTAATCATCCCATCCACAACTTCGAGCGCCGGTTCGTAAATCTCCTGCGCCCAGGGAAAGTGCTCACCCAGACGGTATTCCTGGTACTGGTAACAGGCCGGGCTGGATGCGACCACATGCGCCGTAAATACCTGGAGCATCGACTGGTTGGCACAGTGCAGCGTACATGGCATCCCGGCGCGATGGGCCATATCCGCGACCTGTTTGGCCCGCCCCACCCCACCGATGTAGCCGATGTCCGGCTGGACAATATCGACCACGCGCTCGTCAATCATGCGCGCAAACTGATGCAGGCTGTTATCCTGCTCGCCACCCGCCACCGGAATATCGAGCGCGGCGCTGACCTGGGCCGTACTGTCGAGATCAAGAAAATTGCAGGGTTCCTCAAAAAAGTAACAATCGTACACTTCCATCAAGCGCCCGATCTGGATGGCACGATGAGCGGAAAAGCCGCTGTTGGCATCAGCCATCAGATCAAAGTCGTCGCCAAGCGCTTCGCGCATCACCATAATCAAGCGTTCGCTGCGCCCCGGCGCGGCATCGACATCGCGGCCCATGGCATTCGCCACCCGCACTTTGGCCGCACGAAAGCCGTACTGGCTGGCGGCATCAGCGACACGTATGGCCTCATCCTCCGGTGAAATATCGCGGTCCATGCTGGAGGCATATACCGGATACTGATCGCGCACCTTGCCGCCGATCAGATTGTAGACCGGCTGGCCGGTCACCTGCCCCAACAGGTCCCAGATGGCAGTTTCGACACCACACAGCGCCCGGTACTGAAACGTGCCGGTGAATTTGTAGTTGCGGCGCAGGCATTCATCCACCAGCATGGTCACATCCCACGGTGATTGGCCGAGAAAAACCGGCGCGACCATGCGATGCAGGGTTTCAACCGTGATAGGCGCTTGAAATGGCGCGGTCTGGCCGATGCCCTCTGCGCCATCATCCGTGCGCACCCGTACCACTGCCAACTGCTCCGCCAGCAGGGTTTCAATCTGCGTAATTTTCATCAAAAGCTCCTTTGGTTCATATAAAGTCAATTTTCCCACCGAGCGACAATCGCTCGGAATGCCATTTGCATCATCACTATTTTGTCCGGCTCGCCGCATTCGTAATCCAGCCAGGCATTGAGCTGCTTGACCGCCGCCGTATGAATGGCATCCGGTAATTCCCAATCCCGGCTGTACATCCGCTGTTTATGGCGCTCAGCCATCATCCGTATCGAAAGCGGACTGCTGGTATAGGTAAGCAGGTCAACCGCCTGCGTCAGCGCACCACCCTCGCGCAGATGGGCAATCATGGTACTATCCGACAGCCACAGGCCGGGTTGGATGGTACCCGGTAAAATGCCCAAACTTTCGAGGATTTCATCCCACTTGGCGTGAACAGTCATGGCCGGGTCGAATTCGTTGGCAGAACTGACGCTGGCATCCCGCGCAATCAGGAAGCAACCATCCGGCTGGAGCACTCGTTTTGCCTCGGTTACCGCGGCCTGCCAATCATCCAAAACATGAAATACACGAATCGCCATGATGACATCAAATGTGTTGTCCGGAAAAGGCAATGACCGCGTGACATCAGCTTGCACGAGCGAAAGCTGATTTTGCTGGACCTGGCTACCCATTTTCGCCTGGATTTGAGCCATCATCGGTATTGAAACGTCAGCGCCCATATAGTGGTAAGCAGCTTTCATGAACGGGAGCGCGATCAACCCCGTGCCTACACCCAGTTCGAGGAAGCAGGTGTCAGAGTCGGCGTGCGTGTATTCGAGAATCGCATCGCGAATCTGCTCTGGCACACCCGGCGGATAACCGCGTGTATGATCGTAGTACTTCACCGCTTGATCAAAGGATACCACCGGGCCCCTATTCTCGATTTATCACCCTACTCTGCTTACGATAATGATGCCAGTTTACCGCGAAGGAGCGAATTACCCTATGAACATCACCTTGTTAGGCACCGGCACACCGATTCTCGAAACGGACCGCCAGGGATCGGCGGTACTGGTGCAGCTCGAAAGCGCGAACCTATTGTTTGATTGTGGGCGCGGCGTGAACACCCAACTGCTGCGTGCCGGACTCTCCCCCGCTGATGTGGATGTAGTTTTCATCACGCATCATCATGCCGATCATATCGGTGATTTAGGCGATGTGCTGATCGCAGCCTGGCATGGAGGTCGCAGCCAGCCATTCCATGTTTATGGGCCACAGGGGACCGCAGCAATCGTCAACGGATTATTCGAACACATCTATGCACGCGAAATCGCCTTCAGTATGCGCCTGGAAGAACAGCTTGACAGTCCCCTGCCGGACATCCGCGACATCGTGCAGGTGCATGACATTGTGCCAGGTCCAGCGCAAGAAACAGCGGCCTATCGTGTCTTGAGCGCGTACGTCGATCATGGCAGCGCGCTCATGCCAACAGAGGAATGGCCCTGCCTGGGTTATCGCGTCGAAGCGGGGGGCGCGACCATAACCCTTAGCGGCGACACCATTCCCTGCGATGGACTCGAGTTATTAGCACAGGATGCGGATGTCTTGGTGCAGTGCTGCTATCTGGCAGAAGCGGAGGTTACATCGCCTGCATTTGAATTTCTTTCCCGGTATGTGATCGCTTCATCGGGTCAAGTGGGGAAACTGGCAGCCAGAGCCAGGGTCAAAAAGCTGGTACTCACCCATTTTCGTCAAAAGTCGGATGCGTTGATGCAGTCTCTTGTGGAGGATATTCGTCAGGATTATACAGGGGAAGTCATTCTGGGTGCGGACTTAATGCGGATTCCTATCGGATAGGTGGGGACTGTGGTTAATCCCCCAAAAATGTTTCCTCCCCCCACCCTCTTTACCAATTATTCCCCTTTCTGTTTTGTATATGACTATGCGAAATACATAAACAGACTGTTATTCCTCTGAGCGGATATGCATGCTGTCAGCAAAATGGAAAATCAGGAAGAGTACTGCGCATAGGAGGTCAGAGCGAGGCAGAGAAAAAGCCCCCTGCCCCACTCTCAAGTCACGCCGCTTCGTGAAATGCGAAGTGAAAATTAGTCCACGATAAGTGCCGACACGGCGACACCCTATTACTCATGATAAAGTTGGCTTTCAAGATCATCGAGCCAGCGGCGGGTCTCCGCAATTTTATCCAAAACCACCTGCTTGGTTTCGGCATCCGCCTCCCCTACCCCACTTCGCAGACTCATCAGCAGGCGTAAATTGGCTTTATCTGCCCTGGAAAGCAGAGATTTTCCCTGAAGGTGGGGGCCATCACCGGGTAGGGGAGGGGAGGTCTCCACGTCACTTGGGATATGTTGTGGGGCCGGTATGCCGACATTTAACCCCTCTCGAGCGGCCTCCTGCCGCGCGATTTCCACCAGTGCTTTCCGGCTGACTTTACCATCTGAGCCTTTGGCGGCGCGCGTCATCTCACGGATGCGACGCTGCGCCCAATCGAGATCATCGGCCCACTGCCACACCTGGTCGGGCAGATCGAGAAGGGCGCGATGTTCACGCATCTGGCTGTTGCTGCTGAAGCCCATCGCATTGAGCAGCTTCTCAGTCACGCCGCGCAGTGAGTACTGGTTGCCGTCACTTACCTGAGCATAGAATTTGCGATCACAACCACCGGGCTTGACCAGCTCATCATAGGGCGCAAATTCATACCCGCGCTGCTGGTACAGGTCCATCATCAACAACCCGAACTGCCGCGCCTTGCCGATGGCGTTGAGATCCGCACGAACGTTATTTTCATTCGCCATGCGCCACACACTTGATTGATCGACCACCCGTGCCGGAATCTTCGACCAGTGTTCACTTTCATCCGGGCGACCTTCCGAGCCATCATAGAACCCGCACAGCAGATGAAACGCCAGCCAGCGTCGCTCACCTGTTTCCAGGTGAAAATCGACGCCACCACGCGCCACGGTAATCGGGTTCGTCAGTCCATCCCGGCGGATCGACGCCGCCAGATCGACAATGCGCAGGAAGCTGGCCTCAATCGGTCCCGGTTCATAGTCACGGTTGACCCGTTCGTCATCCCCTTCCAGATAACCTTGCAGGTCGAAGTAGCTCAGCCGCTGGCGTTCGGCCTCGCTCAACCCCTCCAGCGCCAGATAACGCTCGCCGGTAATGGCCTTCTGCCATTTATTGAACAGCCGCTGCACATCGTCCGGCTGGCCGTTCCAAAAGTGTCGGCATGCCGACACTATCGCCCGGCGTGGCTGCATCGGGTTGGGATAAATCCGCATAATACTGACCGGTTCGGCATCCATCCGCCCTTCGTCCACGGTGGCGAATGCCCCATAGAACGACTCGTCAATCTCCTGCGCGGTGATGGGCGGCGGTGTATCCCCGAACGCTTTTCCAAGCTGGCTGCGGTTACGACGTGACATTGAGAATCGCCTCCTCCGCGCGGTCCACCATCGCCCAGGCATCACGGGCGGCATGGGTTCCCGGCGCATAACTGAAGGTGGGCCGATAAGCACGTGCTGCTTCGCTCCAGATGATCCGGTCGTGGATCGGATCCCATACAATCTCGCCAAACGCGCCTTGCAGTTCTTCCAGCATTTCGCTGTGTTCCAGCGTCTGCTGCTTGAAGCGCGTGGGGATAATGCCTAACAGCGCGACACTGCCCAGGCCCAGCGACTGCTTCTTGTTGATAAAGCTGTCACGGTGCAGCAGACTTTCGCGTACACCATCAAACGCCAGGATTTCGCACAATGTGGGGATGAGAATGCCATCCGTCGCCAGCGCGATCGAGCCGTGCAGCAGTGATGGCGTGGGCGATGTATCGAACACGACAATATCAATGGCATTCTCCAACTGGAGAAATTTATCGCGCACCGCCAGCGGATTATTGATGCTGGTGGAGATATTGCGCGTCTCGACATTCGATGGCAGTACATACAACGCGCCTTCTACCGGCTGACCAGGGATTTCATAAACTTCTGGCGATACCGGGCGAACGGTCTTTTGAAATGGCGTATTACGCACCAGCAGATCGTAAAGCCCCGGCTCTTTGCTCAAGCCGAGCATCACCGTGGCATGACCCTGCGCATCGGCATCGACCAGCAGGACACGATGGCCCTTAATCGCCAGCCCAGCGGCCAGATGCACGCTGATAGTGGTCTTGCCGACGCCACCTTTTTCATTCAATAGCGTGATTATTTTCATGGCTTTTTCGCCCTCTATTTAGCGCTGCCGCTTGACCGCACGGTAAGCATACTCATAACCAATCGGCGTGGGATTCGGGCGCTTGCCAATTTCGACCAGCCCTTCATCCACCAGCCGCTGCAACAATTCAATATCGTATGGCGTCAGACGGCGCTTGCCCACGCCCTCCGCAATCGCCTTGCGATTCAGCCACTGCCCGGTCTGAGCCTGCAAAACCTCTAACAGCTTGAGCGCGTGATCGGTAATTGGCGGGGATTGGTGCTGTGGTTCTAGAATCTTCATATTCAGACTCACTATAATTGCATTATGCTTGCACACATTATTTTAGCACATTTGCGAAAACACAGCAACGAAATGGAGATTTTGATGTCCGAGTTGACACTTACCGCAGCGCTGCGCCGCCTGCATGAGGCTACGCTGATCAGCGCCCGCCAGCAAATGCTGGACCCTAATCATCCGCTGCACGGGTCGTATATTAGCCCTGGAACCGGTATGGATGATGCGGGTGCCGCTGGCACCGCCGGGTTTATCGCCAGTTGCGGCCTGCTGCTGGCGAACAGCTTGAGCGATCCAGAAAGCCTGCCAGCGATTGACCGGGCAGATTTGCTGCACCGGATAGACATCGCGGCGGATTATCTGCTGCGCGCCCAGCGTCCCAGCGGCTTGATCGATCTGCGCATTGCCAATTACGATTCCTCGCCGGATGCGGCTTTCGCCGTGCAGGTATTGAGCGCCATGTACCAGCAGGCTCACGGCCTCAATCCTGACCTGGATGCCGTGCTGGCAAAGCTCGAAACCTTTATCCGCAAAGCCGTTGACGGCATCCTCACAGGCGGTTTTCACACACCCAATCATCGCTGGGTCATCGTCTCCGCACTGGCATTGGCGGCGACGCTGTTTCCCGATTTGGATGTGCGTGCGGTTGTCGAAGCCTATCTGGCGGAAGGCTTTGACATCAGCGACGAAGGCACTTATATCGAGCGCAGCGTCGGCGTATATGATGCCATCACCGACCGTGCATTGTTACTGCTGGCCGATCACTGGCCGGATGCACAAATTCAGGCCACCGCACAGGCCGCCGTAACACGCAATCTCAACCTTGATCTGTACCTGCTGCATGATGATGGCACTGCCGAAACTGGCCTTTCACACCGCCAGGATTTCGGCACCCGTACCGTTCCTGTGGGGCTTATCTCCTGTTATCTGCACAGTGCCGCACGGACATCCAATCCATTTTTCGCCAGCGCTGCCCACTGGTTATGGGCCAAAGCAGATCAGCCCGCTGATTTCTGGGTCGCCTATGTACTCAAAAGTGTCGGCATGCCGACACTTACCGACACGCCACTGCCGACAGATTACACCCATTTCTACCCGCAAAATCGCATCTGGCGTGCCCGCCGCAAGCGTTTAAACACCTCCGCTTTTGGCGGCACCACCCGCCTGATAACGCTGGTTTACGGTGAGGCTGAACTGAGCAGCATCAAAATTTCACAGAGTTATTTCGGCGTGGGCCGCTTTGTCGCAGACGAAATGGAGGCCGATGAACACAGCATCCTGCTGCACTCACGGGGCGACCACTCGCCGTATCGTCCTGCCTACGAGCTCCCACTTGGCCGCCCGGTCGCCCCTGACCAATGGGAAGCGACTAAAGCCGAACGCCAGTTTAAAACCATCCCACGCGTGAACAGCATCCTACGCATAACCGTCGTTGATGATGGATTGGAACTGCACTACCGCACACTCGACGGCCTGGACGACGCCACTGCCCAGATCGCGCTTGATTTTCCAGCAGGCGGCATCTGGGAAACCGACGACACCGCCCTGCAAACCCAACCGGGCCAGATCATTTTCCTCAAGCAAAACGCCGGCAGGATGCGCTTCGGCCACGACATTATCGAGATCAATCCAGGCGCGAACGGCCACCGCACCTGGCACATGCGTGATACCGAAGAAGCCGCACCGGGACTGGTGCGGGTGCTGATTCCGCTGATTACGCCCGTTGATCACCGCTTCCGCCTGCGCGTTTATAGCGCACCAATCAGCGCCTTTTAGCACGGACGCGGGCGGCGTTTTGGCTCCAGCTTCAGCATGGGCGCAGGCTGCCAGTCATGCGCCGCCCGCCAATCTACCCGCACCGCAGTGAGCATAAAACCAGGTGGATTATTGACCTTCCCACGCCGGTGTAACCACTGGAAACGTCGCAGCGTGGAGCGCACCACATCCGCGCCATAGGTATGGACTAACCGCCGCGCGTTGAAGATACTCAGGCCATCCACAGACTGATAGGTCTCCTGTGCCACACCTTCCATCCACGCATCAGGCAGCGCCTGACGGAAGAAACGCTTTTTAAGCCGCTTCTCCGACTTTTTAGGTGCTCGTCCTGCTGCAACCGATAAAGACGGCTGTAAAGGCCCTTCCTGTACGATTTCAAGGCATACCTGCATGGGTTGAGCATCGTGCGCGGCTAGCGATACCGTCAGCATAGGAGACATCGCTGGCACATTCACACCCTCGGCTTCCAAAGACCCCGGTTCTACTGCCGCCGCAGGCCGCCGCTGATAGTAGTAATAATTGACACCGCGCACCATCGACGACACCGCCAGCCGTTTTTTCAGCAGCATCCGGGCGATTTCACGCCGAGGCGGCCACTTCTTCCCGGTCTGGTCCATCAAAAAACAGCCACCTTGCTGCGGTGCATAAGCGTTATCTGGCAGCACCTGATCAAGATTGGTCCAGCACAGGGGCGTTTCGGCATAAGTTGGCTCCGAGCAAATCGGCATCCGCTGGTTATAACGGGCAATCGTCCGTGTGGAGACACTCACACGGTTCCCCAAAAGCCGCTGGCTGTAACGCCCAGGCCGCCGCCGAATAAACTCACGATGCAGCGCCTGACGGTAAACCCGCACACTCGCCACGTCCTCAAGATAAATCGGGTCTCCCGGCGATAATGACACGCCCAGTTCAGCACTCATCTGCACCGGATCAGGCAGGCAATAAAGCCGAGTTGTCTGTTTTTGTCGGAGTGACAAAAAAGCATCTTTTTGTCTCAGCAGTTCTACGTC
>JAIOHN010000412.1 GCA_019912985.1 Anaerolineae bacterium
ATCGCTTTGACTCTGTTGGCGAGATGATCGAGGCTATCTACGGCCACATCCACTACTACAACCATGATCGCATTCACACCGCTCTCAAGATGCCCCCAATCCTTCTCAGACACTTGTCTTCACAAATTGGGTACTTGACACCTTCATCTTCTTACGTTAGGTAAATCGGGGGCAGGAAAAAGCACTCAATTACACCATCTTCTTCATCAAGATATAGCCGATGGTGCTGGAGCACTACTGATTGACGCCAACGGAAGCTTGGTGCAAGATGTGCTGCAATGGAGTATTCCGTCACACCGAGAAAGAGATGTTGTACTAATCGATTTCGCTAACACTAATTATCCGCCTCCCTTAAATCCTCTCTATGAGATTGCAGATTACACATCAGTAGTCAACCTCGTTGAAAACCTCTCGGAACTATTTGGAGAGGAACGGTTTGAAAGTACTAGCATGGGAAATTGGTTGTACGGCGCAGTCTTGGCATTGCGGGATGTTTCAGGTACCACCATGCGTGATATACTTCGCATGTTCACTGATGCGAGATTTCGTGAAGAATTGATCAAGAACAGCGATAACCTAGAAGTACAAGAATTGTGGACCGACCACAATAACTTGACTCCATCAAAGCAAGCTCAAACGGCTCAGCCAATACTTAACCGACTGCGTAGTCTGTTTGCTGATCCAATTCTATATCAGTCTCTGTGCCATCCTAGATCTATTGATTTTGAAGATGCACTGAGTCAGAATAAGATACTTCTTGTGTCTTTGGCTGCTCTCCCAAGTCCCTCAATAATCAAATTTGTTGGCTCCTTATTTCTATCGAAAGTTTGGGGGTCGCCCTCGTCGGCAAGAAGGCTCAATACATACTATGTATACATTGATGAAGCACATTTGATGTCAAGCAAGTGGATAACTAGACTCGTTGCTGAAGGCAGGAAATATGGGCTGAGCTTAAGTCTGGCACTCCAATATTTGGGACAGGTGTCCGAAACTGCAAGTCAGCCAATCATGTCGAACGTTGGTACAGTTGTTGCCTTTCAGTGCAGCATCAGCCATGCGATTGAGCTAGCTCAACTGATGAAGCCCCAATTCAATTCAGAACAATTGGCTGAACTTCCTAGGTATTTGTCAGCAATTAAGATGCAGTATAAGGGTCGTAGTCAGCCTGCATTTCACGCATCCATTGGTTCCACGTCTTTTAGCCAACTCGACGGGGCCGAAACAGGGCAAAGAATCCGCGAATCCTCTATACGCCTGTACACGCCTACTACCGCTGAAGAAGTTAAAAGATCGCTCAACGAACGCTACGCTAAGAGAATGTAGTGGTATGAAATCATTGTGCAATGGTTCTGAGTGAATTGTCTCCCAGTGCACACTATTGGATTCGTTCACTTACGATTTAAGTGGTCTCTTCCACCAGTGCGTGAGCGGAGGGATAAGGCGAATCTTGTACATAGAAGGGGTCGAAGCCCGTCGCTCCCGCACGTGTATACTGAAGGGTCAACTGGAATAACAGTTGGCCCTTTTGCATTCTCACCTAGAACGAAGTGATAGTTCGCCTTGAGCGTCATTGCAACAACATGTTCATCTTGCCGTGCCACAGCACCTGGAAAGACGACAGGCAGCGGAATCTGTTTCCCTAGCGCCTGGCAAAGACGTAGCGCCAGCCAGAGATAAGCGGAGTCGGTATTGTTCTTGCGCGGTATTGGATCCGTTGTCGGATCGCTTCCATGCGGTAGGGGATAGCCTCGACGCGCAAGGCGCTGGCACAAGCGCTTTTCATCGCGGACTTCCGTGTGCAGTGGGGAGAGCTGCTGACCAAGCAGCGGACGCAAGCGCCAGTCCGATCGAATGCGCTGCATTTCCTCCGGCGTGGCAGCCTCGAGCAGTGTCACCTGCCGCAGTCGGACCCGTGTCGCCGCACGGGTCCATCGGTCAAGCTGTTCCACAACCTCGCCTGTCAGTGGTGTACCCGTGAGTTCAGCCAGCACGCGTGCGATCTGATCTGCATCCTGTCCTGCTTTGTATGCCTGGGCAATACTGTGTGCATCCAGCCGCAACCCACGTTCATCGAGCGCTGCCACGGACAACAGTTCTACGAAGGGTCGCAGCGGCGGTGCTGAAGGCAGTGTGAGACCGAGAGAAGCAGTCGCAACCGTAAGCGTGGCGCGTTGGACTTCAATCGTGTCTACAGTATGCAGCTGCACCTTGTCATCATTCACAGACCCTAAGCCCATCCAGTGCAAAGGACCGGAGAAGGCAGCCTGGACTTCGACTGTAACATGGGGATCAAGGTTGCGTAAACGCAGCACCATCTCAAGCGAAGCAAGCGTGTAGGTACCTGCTGACAGCGACAGCAGGTAGTCCCAAACATCGGCACGGATGACAGGCAACTTGAATCGAACCCAGTGCGGATGACGGCTGTGTAAATCGGCACTGACCGCGCTCAGCAAATGCTCAAACGCTTCCTTATAGGGAAGTGCTAACCAGTTCCATGCCTCAGCAGTCGGCAGCAAGACACCACCGTGCATGTTCGCCAACCCGGCCACCAGGACAAGGTAATGCAGAAAATGGATGCGATGACACTGAAATTCACTGCGGATGCCATCCAGGTTCTCCGGTTGGCCGAGACGCTGATTAACCGCTTTAAGGACGTAAGGGGGGAGCCAGCGGCCATGCAGTGGTCGCACCGGCATGTAGAGGCATGCACCGAGTAATGCCGCGATGTCGCGCACCGTATCGGTGCTGGTCAATGTCGCATTTTCAGCATTCCAGATCGCCGTCTCAGGGTGGGGGACTGCTGGCAGCAGGTTGCTGATCCCATCGGGTAGCAGAATTGCCCGATGCGCATCTACCTCAATAAGTCCCAGAAACCAGAGTTTCTCTGCCAGGGAGGCTGGCCGTCGCCACGGGTTGAGGGGAGCATCGATGCGCCAGGGACGATAGCGCCGGATTTCACCGTAAGCGCGGCAGAACTCCCGACGGACGAGCTGCCCACCATGCGCCTTGAGTGCCATCAGCGCTTCGATTTCATCCTGGGTCAACCTGTTTAGCGTACGCCTGAGTAAGCCGCCGGTCACCAGGGCCTGCCTGAGCGCTGTTCGGGCTTCTTCCTTGCGAAAGTCATTGTCAAAACGCCACTGGTGGGCGCGCGCAGTGGCCCGGAGTTCGCGCCAGGTACGGTTTTGCAGCAGGTCGATCATATGCCAGCACCTCCGTAATAGGGTTCGCAGTATAGCATGTGCAAAGTAAGTGCGATGTCATAGAGGATTTGCCCGGAGGCCGGAAACGGCGTTTTTGATATGTGCAACAGTCATTAGACGAGATTTGCATGATTTTCGGGGCAAAAATGAGGTAGCGTTCTATGATGATCACCACCGAAAAGGCGATGCCTGCCGTGCAGCCCGATTCCGTTTCTGTGAAGGTGGAAAACTTGCCTGCAGAGGCGAAATCGGGTAGCCTAGAAGAGCAGGGCAAACGAGGGTCTCTGAGGAGGCTCATCCCTACGGGGAACTGAAACCAATTATGCTAATTCTTCAGGCCTTATTCTGTGCTTAATGGTCTCTGAGGAGGCTCATCCCTACGGGGAACTGAAACAAAACTTGCGAGGCGCGCCAGCCTGTCCGTCCCACAGCTCGACGTCTCTGAGGAGGCTCATCCCTACGGGGAACTGAAACCTGGTATATCAAGATCTGATCGATAGTGCTTCCTTGGTCTCTGAGGAGGCCCATCCCTACGGGGAACTGAAACATGTACTCGAAGTATCCCGGCACTTTCTTCCTGCCAAGAGTCTCTGAGGAGGCTTATCCCTACGGGGAACTGAGAAATATTCGCCTGACGAAACTCCCCCTGGTTTTCGAGCAAGAATCGAGTTTCGTTTGAGAGGGTCGTTTTATCTGTTATGGGATGTTTATGAATTACAAGTGGGGCACCACAAGGCGATCTGCGCGATTTATAGTACAATCAGGTCAAAGATGCCCTAGCTGCGCTGGATTCTGGTTACGGTTGTAGATGGCATAAACTCCTACGGGAGACTGAAACTCCGGGAAATCATCATGGTCCTGTTGGAAATATTGGTTGTAGATGGCATAAACTCCTACGGGAGACTGAAACCTAATACCGGCGAACGATTTCTGCTATTTGTGACCGTTGTAGATGGCATAAACTCCTACGGGAGACTGAAACTCTACGCTGCGCCAGTTCATGTTGCGCCTCCTTGCCCGTTGTAGGTGTCACCAACTCCTACGGGAGACTGAAACTGCTCTTACGGTGATTGTTGAGAACATAGTATTTGGTTGTAGGTGGCACCAACTCCTACGGGAGACTGAAACGTCGGACATCGAGCTGATGACCATCTCGCAGTAATTCGTTGTAGATGGGACCAACTCCTACGGGAGACTGAAACAACGGTATTTCGTCGGGGTGCGCTTTGCGGATCTGGGTTGTAGATGGGACCAACTCCTACGGGAGACTGAAACTCGATTTCACGGCACATCGCCGCAATCCGTAAGGTGGGTTGTAGA
>JAIOHN010000413.1 GCA_019912985.1 Anaerolineae bacterium
CTCACCCTTCACGGCGTTTTAAATGCGCTGGTTTTTACCACCTTCTTTATTATAGGCTTTAGCTATTTCGTCACGCAGCGCTCGTTGCAACGTCCCCTGTGGAACCTGCGCCTGGCCTGGACTTCTTTCGTGCTGATGTTCGTGGGGCTGCTGCTCACGGCCTATGCGATCATCACCAATCAGGCGAACGTGCTCTATACTTTTTACGCGCCAATGGTCGCGCACTGGACATTCTATCTTGGTCTGACACTGGTTGTCGTCGGCACCTGGGTCGCTGCCGGGAATGTTTTTATGACCTATCTGAGCTGGCGCAGCGATAACCCCGGCAAAACGGTGCCGCTGGCGGTGTTTGGCGTGCTCACGAATTTCATCATGTGGATCACGGCGACCATCGGCGTGGCAACTGAAATCCTCACCATGCTGCTGCCGCTGTCATTGGGCATTGTCCAGACGACCGACCCGCAGGTATCCCGCATTCTATTCTGGTTTTTCGGCCACCCGCTGGTCTATTTCTGGCTGATCCCGGCTTACATCTCCTGGTACACCATGCTGCCCAAGCAGCTCGGCGTGAAGCTGTTCAGTGATTCGATGGCCCGCGTCGCCTTCCTCATGATTATGATTTTCTCCATCCCGGTTGGCGTTCATCATCTGTTTGTCGACCCAGGCGTGAGCGAACTGGCGAAAGTCACCCATTCACTACTGACCTTTATCGTCACCGTACCCAGCTTGTTGACCGCCTTTAATCTGGCGGCGACGCTGGAGAAAGCGGGACGCGCACGCGGTGGTGGCACCATTACATGGGTGCGTAAATTGCCCTGGGGCGACCCGATTATTGTCGGCCAACTCTGTGGGATGCTGCTGTTTGTAGTCGGTGGAATCACCGGCATCATGAACGCGTCATTCACACTCAACATCGCCCTGCACAACACCACCTGGGTAGTCGGCCATTTCCACATGACTCTGGCCGGTGCAGTCACCCTGACCTATATTTCCATCCTTTACTGGCTGCTGCCGCTGATGCGTGGACACAAGCTCTATCGTCCAAAACTGGCACTGACTCAGGCCGTGCTGTGGTTCGCTGGCATGCTTGTTTTTGGCACAGGCATGGGCCGTGCCGGTATTGAAGGTGCCATCCGCCGGACCGATATGGGTGCGCCCGGTGCATTCATCAGTGACCTGTGGGTACCGTGGCTGAATCTGACGGCAGTTGGCGGCGTCATTCTGTTGATTAGCTCGATCCTGCTCTATGTGGTGCTGATCGGCACATGGGTTGGGCGCGGTGATACTGTGGAGGAAGCACCGCCGATTTCCACCACTGGCCCAGAATCCAGCAAACCGGAAATTTTCGAACGTTGGGGGCTGTGGATGGCCGTCATCGTGATTTCATCCGTGATTATGTGGGGACCGGTCCTGTTACAGGGGATAGACTTCGTGCGCGGTTTCTTCGCCCCTGGCATTCCTGGACCAGCAGGCCCTGGCGCTTAGGGAAATGAAGTGATGACTGATCAGGTCACATACACCAACACCAAACAGGGTGATAAACCCAAAACACAGGACCATTTCAAAATCGTTGCCGCGATTGCACTGCTGTTCAGCTTTGGCTTGACGATGTTTCTCTTCAGCGCAGCGTATGCCAAGGATATTGACACCTTGCGCCGTGCGCCCGAGCTTGTCTGGGCGTTTATCTGCGGCCAACCCAATCCTGATGGGATCACCCTGCCGCTGCTGCTGACCATTAGTTTTATGGCGGTTCTGGTTGGCGGCGGTTTATCACTATGGACCTGGTGGAAAACGCGTCACTAGATCCACCTGCAACTTGAGACTGATACAGCGAACAGGGGTGATCGTAATCACCCCTGTTTGTCTATAAAAACCCGGGCATCAGTGTTAAACTTCGGCCAGGATTTTTTACTGTTAACTTTTGGAGAAGGTTATGTCCAGCGAAACCCAACCCCGCAATTCACGCACACTGCTGATCGGCGGTCTGGTCGTCGCACTTGTGGTGACAGCAGCAGTAATATTCCTCCTGCTCAATCAGGTTCTGAATACACCAGACACCAACAATAGCGGTTTGGCTGTGGTCGATTCGGACAGTTACTTTGATGGGGCAACGGTGATAGACCCGCCGCGTCCGCTCACCGATTTCACACTGACCGCCGATAGCGGTGAACCAATGAGTCTGAGCGACTTGCGTGGCAAGGTTGTACTGCTCTACTTCGGCTACACCAACTGCCCGGATATTTGCCCGATCACACTTGGCGATTACAAGCAGGTCAAAGCGGACCTGGGCGATCTGGCCGATGACGTCGCATTTCTGATGATCAGCGTGGATGGTACGCGAGATACCCCTGACCGGATGGCGAGTTACCTGGAGAATTTTGACCCTGAATTCATTGGGATGACCGGCGAGGATCAGGTTTTGACGAAGATTGGCGCGGATTATGGCCTTTACTACGAGGTCCAGCAGGGTGAAAACTACACGGTCGATCACACCGCTTCCATTTTCATGATTAACCCGGATATGGAGCTAACGACGGTCTTCACCTACGGCACTGAGCCAGAAGTTATCACAGAGGACATCCGCGACCTGCTCAGCTAACGATCAGCGGCGGGGCATGCGTGCCAGTACGGTGGTAATCACCTCGTAGTTATTGGTACCCAACTGCTCCGCCACTTCATCCGGCGTAATCTCGGCCTCGCCTTGTTTGCCCAGCAGAACAACCTCATCGCCAATACTGACATTGGGAATATGGGTGACATTGATGGAGGTCTTTTCCATGCTCACCCGCCCCACGATTGGGGCGAACTGCCCGTGTATCAGCACTTTCTGCCAGCGGTTGGGCTTGCGCCGAAATCCATGACTATAACCGATTGGAATCACGGCAATGCGTTCCTGCCCTTCGGTGCGATAGGTTTGCCCGTAGCCAACCGGTGATCCCGGCGGCAGCGCTTTCACCTGGGCGATCACGGTTTTCCAGGTCATCGCCGGTTTAAACGCCGGAGGAATCGGCACCGTCTCCGAAGGAGATAGGCCATAAAGTGCGATGCCGGGCCGCACCAGATTAAAATAAGCATCTTCCGTGGTCAGGATAGCGGCTGAATTGGCGGTGTGAATATATTTGAAGTTAACCCCATTCGCACGGAGCGGATTGACGACTGTTTTAAATGTCCGCAGCTGCTGTGCGGTGTACTCGGGGTCTTCATCAGACATGGAAAAATGGGTGAAGATCCCCTCAATATTCAAATAGGCCATATTCAGCAAATGCCGGAACAAAGGCACAGCTTCGTTTGCCAGTACCCCCATGCGCCCCATGCCGGTATCAATCTTTACATGCACCGTCAGCGGCTGCCCCTCGCTGCGGGCGACCTGATTATAGAGGTGTGCGAGATCCAGGTCGTAAACAGTCAGCGAGATTTTGCGCCTGACAGCCTGCCGCGCTGCTGCCACTGGCGTGTAACTCAGGACCAGAACGGGCGCTTCAATGCCTGCGTTACGTAGCTCCAACGCTTCGTCAAGCGATGCCACTGCCAGTGCCCCTGCGCCATTCGCCAGCGCGGTGATGCTGGTACTTACTGCCCCATGACCATAACCATCCGCTTTAACCACCGCCATAATCGTCACATCGTCGCCCACCATTTCTTTGAGCAGGCGCACATTATGAGCAATCGCCGCCTGGTCTACCTCAATCCAGGTGGTCTGCGTGGGCTGAACCTGTGATCCATCGCGCCAGGCTGTCTCCTGCCGCACCAACCGTTTCTGGTCCGCTTCATCGCTCAGCAGCGCGCGCACCACATTTTCCATCTGGATAGTTCGCCCACCTTTTACGAGCACGACATCATCCGGCATGGGACGCAAGCGCTCCTTTACCTGCCGGATGGCATCCTGAAAGCTGTAAGTGATATGCACTTTCTCCGGTGACATCCCATGATCAATCGCCGCTCGTGCGCTCAACGCAGCATCGGCTCCATGTGTCACCAACACGTCACAGGCTTCTGCCGCATGCTGGCCGATCAAACGATGACCGTGCTGGGTATGCTGGCCCAGGCCATCCATATCGCCGATGACCAGGATAATCCGCACATCACTGCCGCGATGCGCTTGCAGCCAATCCAGCGCGTAGAGAGTCGATTGCGGCGTCGCATCATAGGTGTCGTCAATCAGCAGGCAGCCGTTAATTCCGGACAGCAGACTCATCCGGCCCGGCAGCGGTGCCATCTCGGTCAGCACTTTCAGCCCATCATCGAGCGCAATATCATAAAAATGCCCAACAGCCAGTGCCACCAACACACAATAGAGCTGATGCTTACCCAGCAGCGGGGTCCATTTACCGACATAGCGCTCATGACCGTGACGCAGATCGAAGCCGGTTTTGGTCAGCCCGGCGACGATGTTATAAGCCATCAGGTCCGCGCCAAAGTTGGTCATGGCGACTGTGAGCACACGTGCCTGAGTCTTGCTTGCCATATCGCGTATATCATCGTGATCGTAGTTGAGTACGGCCAGCCCATCCGCAGGCAAATGCTCCACCAGAAGGCTGGTTTCGCGCACAATCTGTTCAACATTCTCAAAGGCGGCCATGCCACCGTAGCCAACATGGGTGACGATACCGATTTTAGGCT
>JAIOHN010000414.1 GCA_019912985.1 Anaerolineae bacterium
GTCATGATGGATACGAGATCGAAGGCGCGCAGGGAGTCGATAATCGAGATGATCACGACGATAGTCGTTACGGGGGCCAGCAGTGGCAGAATCACCCAGCGAAAGAGCTGGAAACGGGTGGCACCATCGACTTGAGCGGCATCGACCAGGGTAGGGTCTACGTTTTTGAGTCCGGCCAGATACAGCACCATGACATAACCGACCTGACGCCAGGTGGCAGCGAAGATGATGGCCCAGATTGCGAGATCACGGTCCGCCAGCCAGCCGGGGGTATCCTGTACCCCGATACCGGTGAGGAAGGCGTTGATAAGGCCAGCGCGTGGGTTATAGACCCAGGCCCAGATAAGACCGATCACCGGGCCGGAGAGCACCAACGGCGCATAAAAACTGATTTTATACCAGCGGCCAAAGCGCATTTCTGTGTTGAAGACCATCGCCAGTCCGAGACCGGTTACGGTGGGGACGGTAATAAATACAAATAACCAGCGGAAATTGTTGGCTAATGCTTCCGTAAAGGTGCGATCTGTAAAAAGGCGTTCATAATTTGCAAAACCGATGAAACCGGGGTTGGCTGATATGCCGTCCCAATTGGTCAGACTGAGGTACATGGTGTAAAACGTGGGGGCAATAATCCAGGTGAAGTAGAGCAGTAAGGGCACGGCCAGAAACAGGTATGGTGTCCAATTGATACGACGCCTGCTGGCCGCCGCTGGTGTGGGGCGGGCGATCGAAGCCATGAGGCTCTCCTTTTACATTCCATTGTGGAGTACACGGCCAGCCGGTTGACCGACTGGCCGTGCGTGATACGGTATTACTCTTCTGCAGCCTGTTCTTCGGCAATGCGGACACGTTCAACGTCCAGCTCTTCGAGTAAGCCGGAAGCATCGGACGGGTCATTCCAGAAGTCCATCATCATGTTCATACCGGCATCTGCCATTTCTGGCGTGGTGTCGCGGTCATAGAACTGCGCCACATAGTCAGCAGTCTGGATGAGGTTGATGCCTTTCTGCGTGGCTTCGGAGGCGGTAGACACATCCACGTCCGTACGAGTGGGCAGGCGGCCCAGATCGTCAAAGGCTTTCTGCTGCACTTCCTGTGAACCCAGATAGTTCAGGTAATCCATCGCGCCTTCGGGGTTGGCGGCTTTGGCGGCGATAAAGTAGCCATCGGTGGGAGCATCTTCGCCAATAGGCATATCGGGGTTGATGACCGGGAAGCGGAAGAAGTCGAGATCATCCTCAGCCTCGTCGGGGTAGGAATCGGTGATAAAGCCACCCATGAGGTACATGGCGGCATCACCCTGCACCATGATATCGAGCGCTTCCTGCCAATCGTAAGCAGCGGGGTCCTCAATGAAGCAGTTGTGCTCAAACATCTGCGCCCAGGTATTAAAGACGGCCTGGACACGCTCATCGGTGTAAGATTCTTTGAGCAGCATCAGGTCGATGTGGAACTCAGGGCCGTTGAGACGCATGTTGATGTAGTCGAACCAGGCAGCCGCCGGCCAACGGAACTTGGTGCCGATGGTGAAGGGCGCGATCCCGGCTTCGTTGAAGGCATCGCAAGCTCCCAGCAGATCATCCCAGGTTTCGATGGGTGCTTCGATGCCGACCTGTTCAAACAGAGATGGACGGTAGTAGACTGCCCACCAGTAGTAGGAGGTCGGGAGGAAATACTTGCCATCGTCCACGGTTGCCAGAGCGGTGAAGCCCGGTGCGTAAACATCGCCCAGTCCTTCGGATTCCCACATATCGGAGAAGTCCATGATCAGACCGCGATCAATAAAGAAGCGGGCGCGGTTGCCAGCAAACCAGGTGAGGACATCCGGGGCCGGGTCGGCAGTGAGGTAAGCGCGGATGGCCTGCTTGAAATCTTCGTGGGCGACCGTGGACATCTCAACTGGTTGATCGGGATGTGCCTCGTTCCAGTCCGCCGTGACTTCCTCGGAAAAGGCACGCGGCAGCGGGTCGCTCTGATTGGAATTAAAGGTGATGACATTGTCCTGGGCCAGTGTTAGCG
>JAIOHN010000415.1 GCA_019912985.1 Anaerolineae bacterium
CCGGATATAGTCCATCACTGGCTCGATCATCTGGCGCAGCACACCCGCGTCTCGATCCGTGGCAAACGCCATGCTTTCCGCGTCGAGCTTGCCGTTGCGCACGCCATAGGTGTCATACGTGCCGTACCCGGCATCATGGATATGCACCTGACCGGTGAGCAGATCGTCGCGGCCATCCGGCGAGGGGATCAGCACGTCATTGCCGTTGGTATCGTAAGCATACGCCGAGAACGCTCCTACCCCTTCTGGCACGACAATCACCTTGCCGATGATGAAGGTGCGCGGCTTTTTGTCATAGCTCATCTGGATCGTCCATAGGCCAGACTTGTCCCTCGCTTCACCGTATTTCAGGTTCTGCTTGATGGTCTTCGCCACGCTGTTGACCAACCCTGGCGGTGCGGAAGTGACGATGGTCAGGGACGTGTCTTCTGGCGCGTTGAGTGCTGCCAGCAGACACAATAGCATGAAGATATGGATTTCAGAGCCATAGCGTTCCTCGGAATTGACGAAGGTCTCCGGTGGGTATTTGCTCTGCTCCCAGACGTTATCGCCGATGGCGAAACGTCCCGCTGCCACGTCTGCATACACCAGTTCATTCAGGCCGATGGTGGTCACATCGCTGTTCATTGAATAGCCCGTAACTGGCACACGCACGTTGGGCAGCATAAAATAAACCAATTCGCCGTCCACTAAGTGCCAGGCACTGGATGTGCCATTGCCACCATCCCAGGTGATGATGGTCGGGTCAAGCTCCCACTGAAAATCGATGTCGTTGAAGTCGGTGGGAGTCAGCGGAATCAGGGTTTTATTCGGTTTATAGCGGATCATGTTGCGCCTCTTTCTGCTCATCATCTGGCTGTCGAAAAGGGACTAACTGGATGGAAATCGGGTGAAAACGCCCCCATATATATGGTTGTATATATATAGGGGGGTCAAAAACATTTCGTCCTCTAATCTTGGCACCTTATACAGAGTTTATCTCGGTAATTCGGACTAACAGCAAATATACTGTATAATTCAGCTAAAGTCAAAGTACATACTCAATATACAGTAGGAAAACAGTATGAAAACCGGAGAAGTAGCTAAGATGATGGGCTTGAACCCCAAGACCATCACCAACTGGACAGACCAAGAGGATTTATCAGTCTTTTTCACTGAAGACGCGCGCAGAAGCGATGAAACGGCCAGCCAACGTGAATACTCTGAAGAAGATGTGCTCATAATAAACACGATTCGCGTTCACAAAACGCGGCAAAATACCTGGAAGGATGTTGCCAAGATTTTGTCCACCGGACACCGTGAAACCGATTGGCCTATCACCGCGGCCTTGACTAAATCCATTAGCCCCGCAGATCAAGTAGCTGCCATGATGCTGATCAAGGCCGAACGTGACACGGCACTCGCACAGCTTCAAGATTCGATGTTTGAAATTGACCGTCTCCGAAAGGAACTTAAAGAGCAGCGTGAGGGATCTAGCAGAGAGATCATCGAACTGAATCGTCAGATTGCGCGTCTGGAATTAAGGTTAGAGATACTCCAGGAACAATTGAACGATGACAAAGAGGAATAGGAAAAAGCAGCAAGGACACTACTGCAAGATATGTGGTCGCTACCGCGCCAATGAGAAATTTAGCGGCAAGGGACACGCACAGCACATCTGTAAGGACTGCAACCGAGAACTCCAGGCGCAAAAAAGCGAAAAGAAACGCGCCAAGCAGATGGCAGCCGAAGCCGGATTGCCAGCACCAAAGCACTATCCTATGACCCGCTACCAGGCAGCGAATTATCTCGGCATCACACCTTCAGCCTTTGATTACCGACGTAAAAAACTAGAACTGGAACCTTGTGGCACATATGAGGGCAAGAGAGGAACCGGTTTTCTATTCGATATGGCAACGATCATCGCTGTACACGAGTTGGCTGATGGAGGATAGAAACTTGTCAGTGGTTTTGACAAGTTTCGGAAACCTGTCAACCTGTCAACTTGTCAATTGCACTGACAGGTTTTCTGGGGTTCTAAAGAGTTCAGTAAAGTGGGGAGTCCGGGGATATGTCGTCATTTAGATGTTAAACAAGTCCGAAGTTTATATCCATGCGACGGTCAGTAGCGAAATCGGTATAATTCATCCAAGTCAATCCTGCATGTGGACTTTGAAAGACAAGCCTATCTTGGCAAATAGGGGTCAAATTGTGATTAGCAGAGCCGATTTTGAGCAGTCTGGGTGGCAAGACTTGGTAGAGTCCAGTCAAAAAAAGACCTGCGATACTTATTACACATCCTTCAAACAAGCCGCAATGCAAGCACAGGAAGCAGGCGAGACTCACAAGCTACAGGTGTTTAGGCTTTTAGCAGGGATAACCTCCATGTGGCTCGATCCATCAGACAACAAAGACGATCCCTTTCATCCTATGGTGACTTTCACCAATGGCAGTCGTACCATGACAGTTGATGACATTGGTGAGGACGAGATAGGAGTGCTGGCAGAAATCATCGATGATGTTGATGACCTTGAGATTCAATCTCGTATTGCGGATGTACTGTGGATAAGAGGACGCGATTATCGGATGGCAATTCGGTCAGCTGAGGCTTATCTTGCTTCTGCCAAAAGTCTCAAAGATTCCGACGACTGGCTGACGCCGACCTCGTGGCGTCTTGAGCGTGCTATCCAACTCGCACAGCGCATTAGAAACCAACAGTTGTTGGGAAACATATTTTCAGAAATCGAAAGCACTTTACAAACTTTTACGACAGAGGAAGACCTTCTTTCTTTTGCTCCTGTGGTAATGATGGGGCTGATTCAAAAATACAGGTACAAAACGTCACAATCATCCGTTTTTGCATCTCTGGCTGAAAAAGGAGCTGTGACGGCAGCAAACGCTGCTAATTGGTATATAGCCCGGGAATATTGGGAAGTGAAAGCGCGATGGCACGCTGATACTGAGGCTGAGTATCGTCAAGCCAAAACTGAGGCAGCCGAAACTTACGTAAAAGAAGCGGAAATGGCGGCCAATGATACCCCTTCGAGGCATCTTGCCGCTTCCGCTTTTATTGAAGATGCCATTGAAGCAATGCGAAAAATCGGTGGTATGCAAGAACGTGTTGTTCAGTTGCAGCAATTGCTGATTGATTATGGTCAGAAATCTCTGGACGAAATGGGGGAGATTTCAATCCCAATTGACCTGACGCAGGCTGCTCAGAAAGCCCAAGAACAGGTGCGCGGAAAACCATTGTATGATGCACTTTTCATCCTTATGAAGATCGGTAATTCACCGAGCGTTGCCAACTTAGAGAGTGAAGCACGAAAGTCGATTGAGGAGCATCCAATATTTTTCCGGGTATCTTCTCGTACCTTCAACGAAATGGGTAAAGTCGTAAATCGCCGAGAAACTGTAGATGAAGCTGCTGATGATGTGCTTGAAGATCAGATGTATCAGCAGGCTTCACGGCTGCAGGATATCCAAGCTGTTGGGATCATCGAACCCGCCGTGTATCAGATTGTGTCCGAGCATCATGTGCATGTGGCTGACCTTATCCCTTTAGTAGTTGATAATCCATTTGTTCCGCCTGGGCGAGAGCTAATTTATGCTCGTGGACTTCATGCAGGTCTGATAGGTGATTATTTGGTTGCTGCTCACTTGCTCATTCCCCAGATTGAGAACTCTGTCCGCTACATTTTGCAGCAGCAAGGTGTGATAACATCCGGTATCGACTCGAATCTCATTCAAGATGAATACACTCTGGAAAAAATCATCTACAAAGATGAATTGAAAGCCATACTCGGGGAGGACATCGTATTTGACCTGAAGGGGTTGCTCGTAAAACGTGCAGGGTCGAATTCAAGAAATTTAACCGCGCATGGGTTGATGGCCCATGACGAATTTTATTCGGCTAGAATGATATATCTTTGGTGGTTGACACTCAGACTCTGGTGCTTGCCGAAATTGAACTTTCTCCTTCAAGGTCAACCTGACGTGAGTGACGAGTCAAATGAATAAACGCATCTGATTTCGCACCTAAGCCAGCGCTCGAAGGTATTTTGATACTTGCCCACCCAATATAGGGAAAATTGCCCCTCAATCTGTCAAATATTCTGTGGCAGATGGCTTAGAGTGAACGTAAAGCTGTATGATGGTTATTTACACTGTACATCTTTTATCTGGACAAATACACCATGACAGAACTCTCGAATATAAATCTTGAATTTCTCTCAAATGAAAATCTTATCGATATCCTCCGATCAGTCCTCAATGAAGTTGATTCTGTGGCAAACCACAATGCCTATAGAACAACAACCTATTTGGCAGTTTCCACCATCGAAGGGATATTCAGGGAACTGATTAGGTTGTTCGGGCTTAACAGCAACAATGTGCCGACTTGGCCTAAAAAGCAAGACAAGACGACGGCCAAGCGAGAGAAAGACCTCACCCTTAAAGATATGACACAAATTCTGAGCAACGAAGGGAAATTGCCAGGAACCTTTGCTGACCTTTATGATCGAATAAGAGATTATCGCAACTATATGCACCCTTCGGCAGAACTTGAAAAAATGACACCCATAGATCAATCAGTGGCTCAACTCTCGGTAGCCTGCTTAACTGCACTTCTTGAACAATACTCACCCGTTCGGTTCATGGCTAACTACCAATGGCGGCTGGAGGTGGGCAATGCACACCCACACAGCAACGATAGCTTTGACATACAACATTCTGGTGAGTATTTTGCGTTGTTGGTTAGCGAGCTTCCCGCAAAAAACTTTACGCAGATCAAGTTCGTCGTAAATATTCCAAGTGAGAGAATTTTCAATTTAGTCTACAACTACAGTTCGAAAAATCGCTTTATGGCCGCCAGAATTGACAAACGAATACCCCCAGACCCAAATTGGTATCCCGGTCTGCTTAAATGCGTTGATTGGAGGAAATGGGACATCATAGACCACTATACTGAAGACAGTGAGCCTAACTTTCAATTACAGGAACATACAATACAGGTTGCTCTCTCGTCTTCTCATTCATTCGCTATAGTTGTAGATGACGTACCACTCGCACTAAAGGGCGGCACACCCTGGGGCTTCGATCCTGAATTAAAGATCGGGTTCATGTCAGAAGGAGGAATGGTAACGGTAAAAGATATTACGGTTCAATAGTCGTTACCATAGACCAAAATGCGATAGTTGACATGCTTGTGAGAGTATGCAGTTTAGCTCACGTTCAATTTACTTTCGAACACGGGCTTAGTTCACGATGAGATGGAATGAGAATGTTACCAAATACGGTAACTTGTGGTATTCTTGTGGAGAAGGTGCAGTTAGGAAAAGCGTGCAGATGCTTAATACGACAGAAGTACTCGATAATCCGTTTGAGGGTTGGGTGACGTTGGATGAAGCGAGCCGGATCGTAAACCGCGACCATTCGACTATCCGCTTCTGGGCTGATACTGATAGGATCACTGCCTATCGCATTGGAAACAGCCGCGTGCGTGTTGTCAACGTTGAGGAAGTAAAAGAGTACTCTGAACAGGCGAACCGTATCGAAACACCAAAGCGGAAGAGGAGATCTGGGTCCAGCAGGAACGAATAGTTGGCACGGTGTTACCATTCATGGTAATCTATGTTTTGTCGGAAAGCTCTTCATCTACTGGCATAGGGAGATTATGCGATGGGTCCATAGAGTAGGGGAGTCTATCAGGAGAACGAGCACGGCCTTGTCACCCGCGCTCTGCAACAGGTCCTAGAATCAGCGAAGCCCTCTGTTGACAGGCTACCAACCAACACCAGAGAGCTTTTACCAAATCCCGCCGGGGCGGTCTTTGATAAAAACCCCGGACTAGGTTCGCTTTTGTATACATAGAATAGCGGATTTAGTTTGACTTTGCAAGTTAACGCCCCTTAAAGGAACGCTGACGAAGGTAGGAATATTCCAACCTTCACTGGTTTTGTTGTCTCTGACCAATCGTAAGTTTCAAAATTGTGATATGATTTACTTCGCACACTTGTTCTGTTTTTTGGCGTGTGTTATAGGAGTAAATATATC
>JAIOHN010000416.1 GCA_019912985.1 Anaerolineae bacterium
GCGCTGCCGCCCACAATGTCACCCGCGCCCCGGCATCGGCAAAGGCCTCGCAGTTCTGCATGATCTGCAAGCCATGAGCCTTCTCGGTGGGGATGCGCGCATTGGCGAGATAAAGTAAACGGGTCATAGGGATTGGTAGAACTCAGCGGTCAACTGCACCATTTTATCCTGTGAGAACACGGCTTTCACCCGCTGCTGCCCAGCCTCGCCCATTCGCTGGCGCAGGGCAGCATCCGTCAGCAGCCGCTGCAAGGGGACCACCAGCGCTTCTGAATCCCCCGGCGGCACCAGGAAGCCGGTTTCACCGTCGATCACGGCCTCTTGCACCGGCCCGATAGCGGTCGAGACAATCGGCAGCCCGTGGCTCATCGCTTCCAGAAATGAGACGGGCAGCCCTTCCCACAGCGAGGGCAGCAGCAGCACATCAACCGCGTTCAAAACCGCGTGCGCGTCACGCTGCCAGCCCAGAAAGTGAACATTATCTTTGATGCCCAGTTGTCCCGCCAGCGCCTCCAGTTCGGCGCGGCGGTCGCCTTCCCCGGCCAGCACATAATGCGCATCCGGCACCTGCTGTCGCACCTGCGCGAACGCCTCCAGCCCGTGATGCAGCCCTTTTTGCTTCACCAGCCGCGCCACCGTCCCCACGACCGGCGCATCCAGCGGCACACCCCAGGCCACCCGCATCTGCGCCCGTGAAGGTGACTCCGCCGCATCGTATGGCGCAATGCCGTAATAGATGGTGTGGATTTTGTGCGGCGCAGCATGTTCGTAACGCAGGACGAAATCACGCACAGCATTCGAGACGGCGATCCCGCCGCTGGCCTGCCGCCATAGCAGCGCGGTCACGATTTGCCACTGCCGCCGCTGGCGGAAGGGGTCAAGGTTATGCCGGGTGCAGACGATCTGCGGCACACCGGCCAGTTTTGCCGCCAGCGCGCCATAAAGATCGCTGTGGATCAAATGGGTATGGACGATGTCCGGCGCTTGCGCCCGGATAGTGCCCCGCAGATCGGCCAGAAAACGCGGCGACCGCGCCGAGAGCAGACTGTCGCGCAGCGGATAGGCCATCCGCGTCACCGGAACCTGAGCGGCAGTCAGCTGTTCAACAAATTCGTCCGCCGGTTTGGCTGGATTTTCCAGCACCAGCATCCGCACATCAAGATCAGCGGTGCGTAATCCCGGCAGCAGCGCCAGCAAATGCCGCTCCGCCCCGGCGATCTGGGCAATTTTGGCGACGTGAAGGACTTTGAGCATCAGCCGCCCTCAGACGTAAAAATCTCAAACAGGCGGTTCACCAGTCGTTCCAGGCTGTGATCGCGCACCACGATTTCACGCAGCGCCGTCCCCATCTCCGCACGCTGTTCCGGCGACAGCGCCTGAATTTGCCGCAGGTGTTCGGCCAATTGCTCTGGCGCGCCCAGTGGGACAAGCAAGTCCTCGCTCAACACATCACGGAATGCCGGGTTGGCCGTCACCACGGGCAGCCCGCAGGCCATTGCTTCCAGCACGGCTTTATCCAGGCTGCCGGTTTCGCTGGCGTTGACCACCACATCCGCGTGCTGATAGACCGGGACAATCGCGTCATAAGCCACCGAACCGCAAAACATCAGCTGCGTTTCCAGGCCCAATGCGGCAGCCTGCTGGACCAACTGCTGCTTGTAAGCGGCATGTTCCGGCGCGGCATCGCCATAGATACGCAACTGAAATGGCGTGTCATGCTTCGCCAGCACGCCCGCCGCGCCGATGATGTCCTCGATGCGCTTGACCGGTGCCAGACGGCTGACGCTGATAATCGTGAACGGCTGTGCTGGCGGACGGACAGAATCACCGGGCCTGAAGCGCTCGGTATCAATCCCCTGCCCGATCAGAGTCAGTTTGCGGCTGGTTATGCGAAAGCCATCGGCTGACGAACTGACACAGTGATCGGCCAATTTTTCCGCCAGCCGCAGCCTGGGCGACACCGCGCCATGCGCATACCACAGCGTAAGCGGGATGTGGCGCAGCCTGAGCAGCGGCGCGGCCAGAATCGCAAACAAGGTGTTCATGTGAGCAAAGGCGGCGTCATACGTCTGCTGGCGCAGCAGGCGGTTGAGCAGGCGGTAAAACTCAAGCAGGCGGCGCGCTTCACTGTAGCCACGCTCCTTGCCCACCGAATAGACTCGCACATTATCCGCCACGGCGATGCGTCCGGCGCGCATGGTGATGACATCAATCGCTTCGCAGCGCCGTGCCAGCGCGTTAATCCAGGTGGTGGTGAATCCCTGCGCCACCGAATCCGCATCCGTCACCAGATTAAACAGCAGCAGCCGCATCAGCCGCGCCTCGCATGATAGGCCAGCAGGAACAGATCGCCATAATGCCGGATATAAGCCTGGGGCGAGAAATAATCCCGCGCGAACTGCTGCCCCTGCGCGCCAATGCGATCCACATCCGCGTGATCAAAGGCGGTTTGCAGCGCTCCTGCCAGGGCGTCCGCATCCCCCGGCGGCACCAACCAGCCGGTCACACCGTCGTCAATCAACTCAGGAATGCCATCCACTGCGCTGGCGATCACGGGCGTGCCACAGAGCATCGCTTCCACCACCACTTTGGGCAGACCTTCGCTGTAGGTGGGCAGGACGAAAACGCGCCCACGCGCCATGTGGGCAGCCAGTTCCGGCTGTGAAAGATGATCGACGAACGTCACGCGGTCGCCCAGGTTCAAGCGCGCAACCTGCGCCTTTAACTGCGCCGCGTAATCCGGGTTGGCCGCCTGACCGATCAGCCACAAATGCGCCTGCGGCCTCTGCCCAGCCAGTTGCGAGAAGGCTTCGATCAACACATCCACACCCTTGCGCGGCACCAGCACCCCGGCATAGACCACATCACAGCGCTGCGAGGGGGACTGTGCGGGCTGGACATTCACAAACGCCTCAGAGTCCGTCCAGCTCATGAACTGCATCATCGGCTTATCGGGAGCCAGCGCCGCCAGCTCATCCCGCGAGGAACGCGAAACCGCACGCAGGGCATCGGCATGACGCAGGGCATAACGGGCCGCCGTACGCATCACCGTGCGATAAAGCTGCTTGAACGTCACCTTGCGCTGCATGAAGAAGCCCTGCTCAAGATCGCCGCGTGTCTCGATCACCAGCGCCACCTGCCGCCCCAACCAGCCAGCAATCTGCTTTGCCAGGGCTGCCGCCGCACCAATATACGGATCATGCGCGATCAACACATCCAGGCGGCGCGTGAAAATCAGCCACAGCACCAGCGGTGGCACGACAACATAAGCGGTGAGATAGCGCAGCGGGGCGGCAGGCAGGGCAGGCCATTGGTAAAAATGGGCATATTCATCAAAGCGCTGGGGACGCAGACCCGGCGCGAAGCTGATTACGGTGATTTCCACGCCCAGCGTTTCGGTCAGCGCGCGCCATTTTTTCGCCTGCGAAGCACTCAGCGGGCGTGTATAGCGCATGGTATCCACCCAGCACA
>JAIOHN010000417.1 GCA_019912985.1 Anaerolineae bacterium
ATGTTGGGGTGGATTGCGGCGGCAGAAGGCAAGGAAGCATAAGCATTTCTGGACAGTTTGGGTTTTCCGGCTACACGCAACTTCTGCTACACTAAAGGGGTGTCAGGATGAAGGTGAAAGTTGCGGGTATGGCACGGTTGAAAATGCGGCGGGGACCGACGATCGGTGCGGAGTACGAGCTGGCGGATGGGCCGGTCACGATCGGACGCGGGACCAAGAACGACATCATCATTACCGATAACGAAGTCAGCCGCGAACACTGCCGGCTGGTGCCGAAAGGCCGTGGCTATGAGCTGCAAGATTTAGGCTCGCGCACGGGGACATTCGTCAACGGCCAGCGGGTCGAGGGCAGCCGCCTGGTGACGGTCCCCAGCCTGATCGAGCTGGGTGATTCGATCACGCTGGAATTCGACCCCGGCGCGGATCATCACGACTACCAGGAGGCTGAACTCCCGGCCACACGTGAGCTGGACGGGTTGTTCCTGGTGCTGACGCTGCACACACAGCCGGAACGCACCTATTCCCTGCGCACCGAAACGGTGACGATTGGCCGCGATCTTTCCAACGATATTGTGGTGCAGGACCCGGAGGTCAGCCGCCTGCATGTGCGGCTGCGGCGGACGGACGATGGCTATTACGAGATCGAGGATGCTGGCTCGACCAACGGCACGTTTATCAACGGCCAGGAGCTGCTGGGGACTTATCTGCTCCAGTTTGAGGATGTGATCGAGCTGGCCCCGAACGCACAGATGCGCTATGTTCACGAGCCAGAGACCGAGACGCCTTCGCCTGACCGTACGTCCGCCCCGCTGAACGCCAAAAAAGCGACCTCCGAATCCTCGCGGGTGTTCCGGCCTATCCAGCCCGAATTTCTGAAGGGCAACAATAACACCACCCAACTTGGCAGCGGCCTGAGCGAAGGCGCACTGGTCGATCACATTTTCGTCTCCTACGCGCGCGCGGACTGGGAGAACATCATCGTGCCGCTGATGGTGGTGCTGCAAGACAGCGGCATCCAGGCCTGGGTGGAGCAGTATCTGATGCCCGGTGGCGATGACTGGCGCGCCGGGGTGGAACAGGCGCTGCGGGAATGCTGGCTGATGGTGCTGGTGATGTCACCGCAGGCCATGAACTCGCGCCATGTGAAATTGCAGTACCGTTATTTCCTCAACCGCGAAAAACCGATGATCCCCTTCGGTTATAAATCCGTGTCGACTCTGCCGCCAGAATTCGCGCCGCTGCATATCGTGCCGTATGATCCCAAAAACCAAAGTCACAGCTTCCAGCGCTTGATTCTGGAGATCATGCAAAAACGCACATGAGCGACACGCCGATGATGCTGGATCGTATTTTTCAGGGCGACTGCGTGGCGGTGCTGAACAGCCTGCCCGAAAAATCGGTCGACGTGATTTTTGCCGATCCACCGTATAACCTTCAGCTTCAGGGCGATCTGTATCGCCCCAACCTGACCAAAGTGGACGCGGTGAATGATGCCTGGGATCAGTTCGAGAGTCTCGCCGCATACGACAATTTCACGCGCGACTGGCTGACCGCCTGCCGCCGCGTGCTCAAAGACACGGGGACGCTGTGGGTGATCGGCACTTATCACAACATCTATCGCGTCGGGGCGATTCTGATGGATACGGGCTTCTGGGTGCTGAACGAGGTGGTGTGGGAGAAGAATAATCCCATGCCCAACTTTCGCGGCACGCGGCTCACCAATGCGCATGAGACGTTGATCTGGGCGCAGAAGATCAAAGGCGCACGCTACACCTTCAATTATCACGCGCTCAAGACCGGCAACGAAGATAAGCAGATGCGCAGCGTGTGGCAGCTCCCGGTGTGTACGGGTAAAGAACGGCTGATGATCAACGGGGAGAAGGCTCACACCACGCAAAAGCCGGAGGCGCTGCTGTATCGTGTCATCCTCAGCAGTACTCATCCCGGCGATATTGTGCTCGACCCGTTTTTCGGCACAGGGACCAGCGGCGCGGTCGCCAAAAGGCTGCGCCGTCACTGGATCGGCATCGAGCGAGATGCGCGTTATATCGAGGTTGCGCAGGCCCGTCTGGACGCGGTAGAACCCGTCGCAGCAGATCGCAGTGTCTACGCGCCGAGCAATAAACCGCGTCCACCGCGACTGCCCTTTATCCGCCTGCTGGAAAGCGGCCTGCTGCAACCGGGGCAGACGCTGAAGCTGGCGAAATCGGACCACTGCGCCACGGTCACGGCAGATGGCGCGCTGCTGTTCAACGGCACGCGCGGCTCCATCCACAAGATCGCCAGCCAGATTTACGGCGCGCGCGCCAACGGCTGGACGAGCTGGCATTATCAGGACGCCGATGCCGACTGGAAGCCGATCGACACCCTGCGCCAGCAACTGCGCGAGGGAAAATTCACGTTCTAAACCAATTTTTACAAAATTCAGGCGCTATTTTCTGGCAAGGTAGGCTGTGTACCTTCAATATGTGTACAATCAGAGTGAACTGGTTTGATTCAGGTTAGAAAGCGGACTGCATGAGCATCAGTGAAAGTCAGCGCCTGGAGTCGCTGTATCGGATTGCCCGCGCCCTGCATGACCAGGATATGAACGTGCAGTCGATCCTGCAAACCGTGCTGTCGATGGCGGGCAAGGCGATTGGTGCGCCACATGGCTGTGTCATCACCTTTAACAGTATCGACGCCATTGAGCAGGCGTATATCCTGGGCGAGAATGCCGATGATCCGAACGAGCGCACGCTGTGGGAGATCCTCATTAATCAGGGCCTGATCGGGTTCGCGGTTTACGGGCGACGCACCGTGATCGTGCGCGACCTGCAAAGCGATCCGCGCTGGCCGCAGCTCCCCAAAAACACGTTCATCCCGTATCACGGCTCGGCGATTGGCCTGCCGCTGGAGAAGAATGGCCGCATCCTCGGCGTGATGATCCTGGTGCATGATCAGGTGGATTATTTCACCGACGAAATCGTCGCCATGCTGGAGGCGATCGCCAATATCTCGTCCGCGGCCATCACCAACGCGGTCGAGTTCAGCAGCGCGCACGCCTCGAAAACGCGTTATCAATGGCTGTTCAACGACTCCATCGTGCCGATTATCCTCACCGACTTGCATGGCAATGTGGTTGATGCCAACCGTCAGGCCTGCGCTTTTCTGGAATACGACCACGACGCCATCAAGGAGCAGCATATCGCGCTGATTCACCGCATGGGGACCGGTCCGCTGGGGGCCAGCCGCTTTTCGTCGCTGCAAACCGGGAAGGAGCTGGAGTTCCGCACCACCGCCTGGACGGAATCCGGCACGGAGATTCCGGTATCGGTGCGGGCGCGGCGGCTGAGCTTCGAGAATGAAGATGTGATCGAATGGGTGGAGCAGGACATCAGCGCCCAGTTGGAGCTGGAACAACTTCGCGCCGATCTTTCAGCGATGGTTTACCATGACCTGCGCGGCCCGCTGCAAACCATCAACAACAGCCTGGCGCTGCTGCATCGTCTGCTGGGCAAACAGGAAAACCAATCGATCCCAGAGCTGATTCAAGTAGGGATTCGCAGTGTGCGGCGGCTGTCACGGATGGTCGAGAGCCTGCTCGATATTCAACGGCTGGAAGAAGGCAAAGCGGTGCTGGATCGCAAAACGATCTCGCTTCACAGTCTGCTGGCCGAGGCCGCCCAGTTGGTCCAACCGCTGGCGTTAGAAGTCAATCAGGAACTCAACTTCGATGTGAATGAGGAAATGCCGTGGCTGAAGATTGACTCGGATATGATCCTGCGCGTGGTGACCAACCTGATGGAAAATGCTGTCAAGTACACGCCGGAGAACGGTACAATCACGCTGAGCGCGCATATGCAGGACGACGAAGTTCAGATCAGCATCACTGACTCCGGGCCGGGCATCCCGCCACACATGCAGCGCCAGATTTTCGACAAATTCAGCCGCGTCAAGTATACCGACGCGCCACGTGGGCTGGGGTTGGGGTTGGCTTTCTGCCGGTTAGCGGTGGAAGCCCATGGCGGTCGTATCTGGGTGGAGAGTGAACCGGGGAGAGGATCGACCTTCCTCTTTTCGCTGCCGCTGCAATCTGAGCAGGAACCGGCCAACGCGAATTAGTGCGAGGCACCATGCTGGCGGAGCAGTTCCGCAATCTGGAGTTGATCACTTTCCAGCGCACGGGCAACCGGTGTCTTGCCCTGATAATTGAGCACATCCAGTTCGGTCGCGCCGTTTTCTAACAACCATTCCACCATATTTTGATGCCCGTGGTTGATTGCACCGTGCAGCGCATGGCTGTAACCCTCAGTGCAGCCTTTTTCCTTGAGCAGCGACGTGATCTCAGTACTGCCGCTCATGGCCGCATGAAACATCACTGAGATGCCATGTGCGCCGCGCGCATTCGCCAGCGAAGGGTCTGCACTCAGATAGTCCCGCACCTCATCCAGCTTGCCTAACATCGCCGAGACACAGATATTCCCTGGCGCACCCTGCGACAGCAAATATTCGGCAATAGCAACATTACCCACATGAGCCGCCGCGCCGATGCCGTCTTCCAGATCACCCGGCCCCCACTCATGCGCGAATGCGACCAGTGTTGGGTCCTCGGCCAGCATGGTCTGAACTTTGTTCAAATCAAAGTGAGAAGCCAGCACAAATTCTTTTACTGTCTCCGCAGCGGGCATAATCCCCCCAACTCTTAGAATAAATGTGCGATTTCGCTATTATCGCTGCGGATGGATGATTTGGCAAATCAAGCCTTATTCAGGTTTCGAAGCCATCAACAGGGTCATGATGCCGGACTGAACGGTCTTGCCTGCCTGATTGATGATTTTGACCTCGCAGGTCGCGATGCCGCCACCCAGGCGTTTCATCGGCTTCATCTCTGTGACGACCGCTTCGACATGAATCGTGTCGCCGATAAAGACCGGCAGGCTGAATTTCATCTCCAACCCGCGAAACGCCAGCACGGTGCGTTCCATAAAACCAAGCTGGTAAATGAGGCCCACGGCGTAGCTCAAGGCCAGCATCCCGTGGGCCACGCGCTGCCCCATCGGATGGCTTTCCATGTACTCGGCATTGGTGTGCATGGGGTTGTAATCACCGGTCAGGGTCGCAAACTGAACGATGTCACTCTCGGTCACCGTGCGGCCCCGAGTGACAAAACGCATGCCTTCTGTGATCTCTTCAAAATACAGCCCCAACGGGCCATCTTCGGTATATTTCATGGTCTGATCTCCCACCTACAGCGTATTTAAACGCGCTGATTGTAGCGTTTGATGATGATCTGACAAGGTATGACACTTATGTGACAGATGTCACTATTGGCCCTGGGGGAGTTGTGTAACAATATATTCAACACACCGAACTACCCAGTGAGGTGTACAAAGAGGACCACAAAATACGACTGGCAAAACAGCACCTGTTATTCCTCAAAGCCAGAAGTTCAAGCCTAGCGTGGTCCTATGCTATCATCAGCAGTCGTCCTGTCAGCCACTCACGACTGCAACCGGGATTGCCCAAAATTAGTACCCCTTTTTCGCAAACACCACCTATCCCCAGGTGGTGTTTGAGCTTTCTATTGCCTGAACACACGCGCTTTGAGTGCCATCCCCCACAACAGCGGACGCGACCCCAGCATCAACAACAGCCAGCCACCCCAACCATAATCACGCCTTGCATAAACCAGCAGATCACGGAAATAAGTGCGCGTCGCCACCCATGAACGCGTGACTGATTTTTCATCGTGAATAATATAACCGCCACTGAGGAAACGGAACTTCGCGCCTTTATAGCGCTGCGCCAGATCATCCTCCGGGAAGTAAAGGCGCAGGTCGGCATTCAACCGGAGATCGTCACGCCGCATCAGCAGACATGAGCCGGGCAGTACTTCGACATCACGGTCGCTATCACGCGCCCAGTCGGCATACCACTGATGGGCATTGAGCCGCGCACGCCAGCCCGGGCGCAGCCAACCCAGCGGCGTGTGGTTCGCCAGCAGATAGGAAAAGGTGGGAATGCGTGAGCAGGTCTGTTGAATCTTGCCATCGGGATAGCGAAGCTGGATAGTGGCCCCGGCGTAATCCGGGTTCGCATCCAGAAAGCCGACAAGCAGCGCCAATGCTCCCGGCTGCGGGCGGGTATCGGGATTGAGCAGCAGCACGTAAT
>JAIOHN010000418.1 GCA_019912985.1 Anaerolineae bacterium
GTTCGGCCTTCACCTAGAGTGGTACATCGAATGGGGGCCGATCACTAGGGATAACGTTGTAGCTGGAGCGCGGATTACACCTCAAGAATTCGCGGAGTTTTTATATCCATAGAGGAATTTAAGGATAAGAAATGGAAGACATGAGCTACTATACAAAATTTGGTATAACTTTGGAGGATTTAGCAGGAATCGCTGAAGAAAGAGGCTATGCATATAGCTTAACATTCCTGAATAAAGAAAAGCGACTAATGTTTGACCATAAAGGTAGATAATGAAAAAGGGTATACTCAAGCGATTGTGGGAGGAGTATATCATGCGTCATCAGAATAATCCGGTGAAGTTGAGTGATAGCGAACGCAGCGAATTGGAAAGCATCGTGCGAACCGGACAGCACAAAGCACGGGTGCGTGAGCGAGCGCAAATCCTGCTGTGGAGCCATGCCGGGAAAAGCGACCTGGAAATCGCCGGTTTAATCCACCGGACCCCGTTAACCATCGCCCGAACGCGGGAACGGTGGGCAACCGATCACAGTTTGTCCGATCAACCCAAACGGGGACGGGACAAACGACTGGATGGGAAGCAAGAGGCGCTGCTGGTGGCGTTAGCCTGTAGCGATGCGCCGGACGAGCGTGAAAGTTGGACCATGCAACTGCTGGCTGACCGGCTGGTCGAGCTAAAGGTGATTGAGACACCCATTTCGGATGAGACGGTGCGGCGCACGTTGAAAAAAATGAGCTTAAACCCTGGCTCAAAGAGCAGTGGTGCATCCCAACCGTAAGCAGCGAGTTCGTCTGGCGGATGGAGGATGTGCTGGATTTATATGCCCAACCCTTTGACCCGATATGTCCGCAGGTGTGTTTCGATGAGCCTCCGGTGCAACTCTTAGGCGATGTGTATGCGCCCCTGCCAGCTCAACCAGGGCAGAACCGTCGGATTGATTATGAGTACGAGCGGCATGGGACAGCCAACCTGTTTGTCATGTGCCAGCCGTTAGCCGGTTGGCGCGATGTCAAAGTGACCGAAGCCCGCAAGAAAGTGGACTTTGCCCACTGTATGCAAGACCTGGTGGATGTGCATTTTCCGCAGGCTGAAGTCATTCGCGTGGTGCTGGACAATCTCAACACGCACACACCGGGAGCCTTGTATGAGGCGTTTGAACCAGCCGAGGCACGGCGTATCTTACGCAAACTGGAATTTCACTACACGCCCAAACATGGCTCATGGCTGAATATGGCAGAAATTGAAATCTCGATTCTGAGCCGCCAGTGTTTGAAGCGGCGGATTGCCTCTCTGGACGACTTAAAACGTCTGACGACCCGGTGGACACAGCACCGGAACGACCAACAGGCTCGGATTCAGTGGTGTTTTGATGTGAGCCAGGCGCGCACTAAATTAGCCCGGCTCTATCCTTAGATACCTGTGTGGTGGAACACTAGGGATATTATAGCCTGATCCCAAGCGGGCAGTTCACGAACCGTCCCTACTGCATCAACAACCATGATCCGGTACTATACAACTGCATAATATCGTTGTACGATACAAATGGTTACAGTAGTTGACTGCCCCGCTGTTGTGCAGCGAAACCTAAACCACTAACCTCATGCGACCCATCGCGCTCCCCAATAA
>JAIOHN010000419.1 GCA_019912985.1 Anaerolineae bacterium
GACTAAATTCAACCCGTTATCCGGACTGAGAAGCATTAGCCGGAAGATTCACGAATTCATCGAAGATTGCGCCGAGATGGCACCTTACAAGCTCAAGATGATGTCCCAGTCGTATGGTCAGAAAGACATTAGCAAGCAATCTGATTTCAACCGCCGCGAGATGCTTATCTACCAGTGGTTGAATCACGATCGAGCCTACCTCGGCAAAGACCATTATGAATACGGACGTCACTGGGTCATGCTGGGAGAGCTGTATGCATCTGCTTCCTGGCCCGGTGCCGGTCTGTCTTACTACGAAAAGGGCCTCAAGATTTACAGATTGAGCCTCGAGGAGACTCATCCGCTGATCGTGAAGGTAAAAGGACTTATCGCCCATTGCCACAATCTCACCGGTAAATTCGAGCTAGCCGAGCCGCTCTACGGCGATATCGCGCAGGCACGCCTGTCCGAAGACATAAGTCTCGATCTGAAGATCGCCGCTATCGACGACTGGAGACGATGCCTGGAAGCACAAGAAAAGTACGACGAAGCAATCAAAATTGTATTGCAGATTGTCGCCCTGATCGAAAATGCAGTTGTATTGGATCGCAATCGAGCCATTTCCTCGTATTCGATTCTGGGAGGTCTTTACCAGAAGGCTGGTCAGAAGGATTTGGCCAACTTGTTCTCAACGCTTGCCAAGGAACTCGATACGCTTTCCATTGTCGAAAAAGCTTGCGGCAGAGAGGCTTTCACCCTCAAACGCGATCTCGAAAAGATCAAGAGCCTCTATTTGAAGCTCGGCAAAAACGATATCGCCGCAGGCTATCGGGAAAGAATCGAATTGCTCGACTTGCTCCGGAAAGTTTCGCAAGACGAGTACCCGGGCATCGAAGACGATCTCGAAGCAATCGCCAGGTATTACGAAAAGCGAAACGAAGGCGGCGACCCGACTGTAGCTCACAAGCACCGCCGACGGGCAAAATTGATTTGCGAGCGCCGGCGCGAGCGAATGGCAAGCAAGCATAAGGTCGGACCCACCCTATTCTTGCAAGCATGCATCTCGAGCCTGCTTGGCGAGCCACTTTCATTCCCATGCTTCCGTTATTTTACTGAAACTCTCTGTGACCCGTTAATCTATTCACTATTAGGAGCATTCTTATGAAGTCAAGTGACCCCAATTTCAAAATTTCCATTCCCGATATGAACTCGGTCCATTCTCGAATCGAAGTGGATTTGCCGACCCGTTTCGTCTCGGATGATTTCGATAGTCACTTTATGTCTCTTATTTCTAGCTGCCTGGTGTCGATTCTCAAAGACGCCGACGCAAAAGGTCAGCGTGTCTGGGAAATGCGTAGCGCCGCCCTAAAGAAACTGGGTCTGACCGAGCTCAATCTGCCGCGCTTCAAAGACATCGGACCGATAGAGGTAACTACTACCGGCGCGGATGGCCAACCCTCCACCCGAGTCGTAAAGATGAAGCCTTTCCCCGACGGCTATCAGCGCCTCTCGACTGCGATCGAGCGAAGCACCGTCGCTGATGCCAATCGCCTGGCTGAAAGCTGCCAGATCATGGCTTACCTGTTCTGCTATCGCATCCTGCCGGCAAAGTCACAGGCCAGCTATCCAGCCCTGATGCGCCTGAACAGCAACATCCTTGCTGACTACATGGAAAAGCATCACAGGGGACAGTTCGACGCCGAGTCGCTTGCCCGCTTCGTCATGTCCCGTTCGATCGATGAGATGACCGCAGACCTGGATGCCCTCAAAGGATTCGACAGACTGTCTGCCCGCCTGGTCGAGCGACATGCAGCCGAGGCGCAAGTGGCGCTCGAGGCTCTCAAAATACGCCTGGACGAACAGGTCCGGGAAGCGAAACAAGCCCTCGAACTGATTGCAAGCTAGCCGCGACAACGTATCGATACAGCAGTAAATATATTCACCCGGCCGCCTTTTCTTTGCCGCCGGGAATTCCAAACTCATTCACAGACTCAAAAGGAGTCATCTAATGAAAACCAATCAAAACAGTGGCATCGGTGCCGTGGTAAGCTCAGTCTTCGCCAGTATCTTCGTCGTATCGGCAGGTTCGGTAGCCGCAGCCGACATTGAAGAACGCAGGCACATGAGCCCGCACAACCCGCAGAGCAAAAATCTCCAGGTGCCCGCAAGAGACAACCTGGCAACGATTATAACGACACATCCCGTATATGTGCGTCATCACAGTTTCGACCAACTGGTCGACATGAATTGCAAGCTGCACCAATTCCGGGCTACTCACAAGTAACAAGCTGAGCAGTCCTGATTCGAACCAGCAATTAGAGACGCTCTCTTTCTAAAAACTATAAGCGACCGAGTGCCTGACAAACGTCCCCTGGCACTCTTGCCGAATCCCGGATATCCG
>JAIOHN010000420.1 GCA_019912985.1 Anaerolineae bacterium
TGGTGACGAGCTGGTGGCAGATGAAGAACTGATCGTCGGTGTTCAGCCTGGGACGACCAACTACTTCGTGGCGATTGATCTGGTCGGTGAAGACCGACTGGTGACCTATGACACCTTCCCCATCGCGGTGCAGGCGCTGATCGCAGGGGATGTGGACGCCGTGGTGATGGACGATGTGGCTGGGCAGGGTTATGTCGGTGTGAATGCGGACGAAGTGAAGATCATGGGCGACCCGCTGACGACGACCGAAGAGCTCGGGTTCATCTTCCCGATGGGTTCGGAGCTGGTGGAGCCGATCAATCTGGCGCTGGACAGTATGCGCGAGGATGGCACACTGACCGACATCAACAACAAGTGGTTCCTCGGTACCGCTGAAGAAGAATAACACCTCGTAAGACGACGTTAAAGGGTGCCGCAATCAAGCGGTACCCTTTCCATTGACTGGAATCATAAGTATGGAATTGTCACCGCAAAAAAACTCCGAGGATCTTGAGGATGTAAGTGAAGAAGCGCGATCACGTGTTGCGCGGTGGACGTTTCTATATACTTTCCCCTGGTGGGCACTGGCCTTAGGCCTGATCGCCATTTGGGTTGCAGTCAGTATCGCAGCCAGTGAGATTTACTACAATATCTTTCTCCAACTTCAGGAAGGCATTGCAACAACCCTGAAGGTTGCAGGATTGTCCTACTTATTCGCGTTTTTAATTGGTTTGTGCATCGGCATTATTCGCTCAAGTCCCCCGCGACCCCGTTTTGGAGTGCTTGGCCGTATACTTAGCATCATCCATGTGGTGTTGTATAACGTATCATCCTTCTTCGTGATGGTCATGCGCGGCCTTCCCGTGTTGATTGTGCTGCTCATCTTTGCCTTTGTGCTTGTGCCACTCGTGCGTAACTACCTGGCTGATAATTTCGGCATTCAATTGTTGTTCCGTGGTAGCTCCATGGAATCCGCAATCATCGCCCTATCCTTTACGTATGGTGCGTTTCTTTCGGAGACATTTCGCGCGGGCATCCAGTCAATTGAAAAAGGTCAGATTGAAGCATCACGCTCACTTGGCATGAACTATTTTCAGACGATGCGCTACATTGTCCTGCCACAGGCCATCCGTCGGGTACTCCCGCCCCTGGGCAACGACTTCATCGCAATGATTAAAGACTCTTCGCTGGTTGCTATTCTTGGCGTGCGCGATATCACGCAAATCGCTCGCGTTTCGTCCGGCGCGTCTTTTCGCTATCTGGAGACCTACCTCACAGTCGCAGTGATCTACCTGTCGATGACGATCATTGGTTCGCTTCTGGTACGCTTTGTAGAGCGAAGAGTGACCATCGACTAATCATCGATAACTGGCGCGTCGAGCGCCACCCAATAAATATCCGGGCTAAACATGGTGTGGATAAACAGCCGCATATCCGGCGAAAGGGTTGGGCCTGCAAGCGGGGCGGCCAGGTCAGTATAAAGGACGATTTCTACCTGATCATTGCTACAGCCACCGCTCTCACGGCATTCCTGCGGATCTACACGCCCAACTACCCCACGTGTACCCAATGCATAGGCAAAGTACAGATTGCCATCCGCACCCAGCGCCAGCCCAGTGGTATTTTGCAAGCCAGAGACCAGCACTTCGCGGCTGAGCGATTCCGGCGCTTCTTCAGGGGCTTCGGTATCAAGGCTGTCCTCAATAGCCGGTATATCTGATCGGTTAAACCATTCAATCGCCTGTCGCGGGCGTCCATAATTGGCGACATAAACAAATTCATCATCTGCCACAATACCCGCTGGCAAGCGCAAATCCGTTGCGATTTCTCGCGTATCGCCATCTCGGCTAACCACTACCAGGCTGTTGTCACGTTGATTGGTAATCAGGAACTCGTCTTCGTTCAGGTAGGCAATACCCCAGGGTCCCCCAAGGTCGGTGACAATCGGATCAGGTGCGCCTGTGCCATCAATAAACAGCAAGCGATTCGTCTCAAAGTCAGGTATCCACAGGTTAAGCCGTCCTTCAGATGTCGTTTCTGCGTAGAGTGTGTGGGCATTTCTGACACCATAGATGTAAGTGCGGGTCGCTGCGGTAATCGAATCAATTTCGTACAGGGTAAAATCACCATTGCAAGCTGTGTAGAGCTTGTTGTTAAACCAGGTAATCCCATTTGGACGCTGGACATTGCCGGTAAGGATGGAGAGATCTTTCTGAGTGAGAGGTTGCGCCGGCTCTCGAGTAGCCTCGGTTTCCCCCACCGGTGTAGGGGTTTTGGATGCTGCGGGAGTTGGAGTAGTCTCTTCTTGCGCGCTTACGATACCAATAAGAACCAGAAACAAAGTACTCATAACGATTACGATTAGGTGTCGAAAAGGATGCATTCCAACCTCATATCTATGTAGGCATTTGTTGTGTACTCAACGCAGGGACACTCACCACGAACGTTGTACCCTGCCCTGCTTCACTGATCAGCGAAATTTTGCCATGATGATTCTCGACAATTGTCTTGACCAAACTGAGGCCTAGGCCGGAGCCACTCACATGCTCAACGCCTTTCTGTCGCCCTCTGAAAAACCGCTCAAAAACCTGCTCGTGTAACGCTGATGGAATGCCGATACCTGTGTCTGCTACCTCGAAGACGATGTTTTCTTGTGAGTCACCGCTGTAAGCTTTGACAGTGACAATGCCACCGCGAGGCGTAAATTTTATCGCATTTTCGACGAGATTTATGAGAGCTCGCTCAAATTGTTCTGGATCGCCTTGAAAATAGGGCAGCGCTGGCGAAACCGACTCCTGGAGTGTGATTTGATTGTCTCGCGCCAGGTGCTGCATCTCCTCTATGGTGTGGCTAACAATCATCTCAGGTGAACAAATCTCTGAAAGTTGCGCACCGCTTTTAACACGCTCCAGATCGAGAATGCCGCTGATAATACGATTCATTCGGTTCAACTGGGTATCGATCGTATCAACCGACTCCTGAATTTCAGGATTCTGAATATCCATGAGGTCGTCACGCAATAGTTCCAGATTTGCCATCGCCGCCTGGATAGGATTTTTCAGATCATGACTGGTCATGCGCACCATTTCACTCTTAATACGATCCAACTCTTTCAATTGAGTGACATCATTCAATATGGCGACCCAACCCTGAATCCGTGGCCTCCCCAGACAGGCAATATGACAGAGATAGACCTTACCCTTGAGTGAGATTTCATAAGCATAGGTTCGGTTACGGCGCAGATGAGATAACGCTTCACGCTGATCAGCGGGGAAAATGTTGCCCGGCAACATCTCTGTGATCGCCCCATCACGATTTTTTGGCAGCGAGAATACCGTCTCTGCAGCTGGATTAACGAAAATTAATCGGAACTGCCGATCGACTGCGATCACTGGATTCTCAGTACTCGTAAGCACCGTCTCGAGCTGACCATGCGCAGCCTCCACTTGACTGGTGAGATCTTGCTGCTCCGCAAAAAGCTTACTATGGGCAATAGCCACTGCCGCCTGAGAGCCTAGCATTTCCAACAAGTGGACATCATCACGGCTGAACAGCCTGCCCTGCTGACCAGCGATCACCATAAGCGCGCCAATTGCATCCGCGCCATAGATGAGCGGTACGCAGATGACCGAGCCAAACGTTTCACGCGCCAACGGCAGCTCGTCCTCGCCGTGCCAATCGCGGGCATAATTCTCGACATAGATGGACTTATGCTTTCCAATGACGGTCCCGGCAACACCTTTTTCCAGCGGCTTCCATAGATCAATGTACTGCGTTGGCAGATTAAAGACGGCTGCAAGGTGCAGTTGATCATTCGTGCGCAGGAAAATACTGGCTGCATCAGCATCCAACCAGCCCACAGCCTGGGTAGCAATTTGGTTGAGCACAGTATTCAGCCCAATCTGGCTGGTAATGGCGAGGCTAACCTTGTGCATGGCCTCAATCTGCGCCACACGTTCTGCCAATGGGGTGATAATTTCACGGCGCAAAATCGCAAAGCTAATCACCAATGCGGCAACTGAGCTTAAATTAATCGCGAGAGACAGTGCGCCAAGTGCTGGGTTGAAGAGTCCAATCGCCTGCCCTGCCACAAAAACCATAATGCCGATGCTTAATCCGTTTGAGCGAATCTTACGCCGGTAGCGCCATGCCAGATAAAACGTGCCGGTGTCAAAAATGAGATAAAAAAGCACAGAGAAAAGCTGAGGCTGATAAATAAAACTGGTGCCACCGAGGCGCTGAAAGTGAAGTGATGTGTTCGACACAACCAGCAAAATCTGATAACCGAGAACCAGCAGTAAACCGATGAATACCAACCAGCGAAAGCGCCTCGTATGGATGCCGACCAGAATCGCGGTCAGCGAGTAAATGGCGATACTCGACCCGGTAAATCCTAACTCGACCAACCCGATCGCAAAGCTGATGAGTGCAGGTCGCGCGTCAACCAGTGCCATCGCTTGCAGCAGCAGCGCACCCACATTCCAGAGTGTGACCAGGAGAAGAAAAATCGCGAAGAGTTGGTTGAGCTGCTTTTGAATATCCTGCCACAGAGTAATGACCAGGAAACTCAGCGCCAGGGCAATCGTCAGCCCATTAAGCAGCAGGGATATGGAATTTAAGAACGTCATCGGGGTATCAACCGACCCGCTTCCAGGT
>JAIOHN010000421.1 GCA_019912985.1 Anaerolineae bacterium
ACTGTCCCCAGGAGCCGACGCTGCTCACCGACCGTGAGCGTGACCTGCTGTCGCTCGTTCCCGCGCTGCTGGAATCGCCGCATTACAAGCACGTCCGCATGCTGTTCGTGCTGCGTCAGGAGGGACGCCCTGACGATGACCCGCTGGTGCAACGACAGGAAATCATCCTCTACAACCGTATCTTGAGCCAGCACCGCGCGCTCTACACCCCGATTGTTGCCAAATACGGCCCGGCCATGGTCGCCTTTGACCGGGATCTGGTGGACCTCGCTTACTACAACGAAATCCACAACACGCTGATCGGCAGGGAACTCCGATGAACAAGGCGAACCCGAGAGCGACGCGCGTTGTGGTGCGTACGCGGGATGGCGGCGGCTTCGAACTCTTCGACTTCTTCGAGCAAAAGGTGATCGCGGTCATCAGTACCCCCGATCCATCCGAAGCCTGGGCCGTGCGGGACATCCTCAATACCTGGATGCACGCCGTCTATGACCTGGAGCTGGCACAGATTGCCAATGGCAGACTCAAACAGGAACTGGAACGCGCGAAACCACCGCGCCAGATGGTGCCACTGTCTAGGGCTGCTGAATACGGTGGGGTCAGTTCATCCACTGTGCGTGCCTGGATTAAGCGTGGGGCAGTCTACGGCAAGAAAACGACCAATGGCCGCTGGTTGGTGGATAAAGCCACCATTCACCCGCGAAAGCAGATCAGCGCATGAATACCTACACCCTCACCCTCGAAATCTGCGGTTACATAGGCCAGGTGCAATGGACACCTGGCATCGGCTACCACACACCCGACGGGCGCGTTCCACTGCGCAAATGCTCTCCAAATACAGGGGAAGATAAAAGGAAACAGGAGCTTAAACCCCATGCGTAAATTCGTTTTTGTTCTACTCACCTTACTGTTCATCCTCCCGGTCAGCGCACAGGACGCGCGGGTCAAAGATGGCTACTGGGTCACCGATGCGTTTCTGCTGGACTGTGACCGCCCGGCCTGTCAGCGACCGCCGACACTGGCGCTCTGCGATACAAAGCACGCCGTGCGCTATGAACTGAACCGCTACAGCTTGCGCCGCAGCTTCATCCCGTATAAGGGCAAGCGTTACATGGCACAGGTGCCGATTGCCGACACCTGCCCGCCGCTGCGCCGCAATGTGGATTATCTGCTGTGGCAGGACATCCCACTGGTGGAGCCAATCCGATGAACGCGTTGCTCCCGCCAATCAGCACCCAGCCCCGGCCATTCGTGTCGGGGCAGACCGTCCGTACGGACCTGCAATCCTGCAGTGTGGTGTCTTCCTGCAAGCAGTTCGACAAATGGAGCGAACCGATTTACCAGATGCGCGGTCGGCGCTACCTGCCGGAATCCACGCTGCGTCGCTACAACGAACCGCTTCCCGGCGCATGGTTGTTCATGCGCTCGTTTAAGCGCGGCGATGTGCTGTGGGACCCACGTAAGCGCGAAGTCTTTGTCCACGGCTGTCACGGCCTGATAGTCGCCAATGGTGAACTGGTCCGGCACTTCACGCCTTACAACGCCGTGCTGGTCGGTCATGTGGACCTGGACGACGACCTGACCCGCGTGCTGCGTGAGATGGTAGCCCGCGAGCGGGCAGTCGTTGCGCATGAGCCGGAGTACGGCGAATGGGTGCACCAGTGGAGGCCGTCATGGTAAGTCAACAGCAACGACCAGCACTCGGACAGCGGATAAAGGCAGATAAAACAGCCCACAAAACCCGTATCGGCCTCAATGGCGGGCTTGTCAAAGTTCAGTGGTCGCCATTAACGTTTTCGAATCCGGTAGAGGGTATCTATGCCGGAAGGCGCTTTTGCAAAAACGGCACAGGTCGACACATGGGCTGGGACTACGACGGAGAATACACGTTTAAATGCGAATCCACCGTCGAACTCTGGCTCATCATCCCAAACGAGCGCACCAACCCCATCTATGTCTTCCCGGATGATGTCGAGGTGATTACCGATGGTAAATAAGCACGCCATTGAAGATGACTTCGAAATCCAACTACGCAGTGCCTTTATGCGGCTCTATCGCAGTCGCCTGAGTGGTGAGGACGGTTATCCCGCGCCCTGTCTGGACCCGGCCATCGTCGCCCGCTTTCTCGCCGCCGGTTGGGTGGAGCAGCGCGGGCAGGGCTGGCGACTGACTGAGCTAGGCGTCACGGTCTGGGCGCAAAAGAACCGCAAGCTGCTCAAGCGGGCGGCGGCCTGTCCAGGACCGCTCTTTAACGAGCTGCGCTGGAAAGTCGGCTTGCCACTCTTAAAAGCACAGTTAAACCGTCCCAGTCGTGTACTGCTTCAACGACT